>CAUQPA010000001.1:0-70137 GCA_963519325.1 uncultured Pseudomonas sp.
CCAGCAGCTTCTCGTGCGCGATGCGTACGACGTTGCCGCCATAGGTTCGCCGGTCATGGTCGCGCTGTCGTACGGGACCTGGCTGTCGTAGGCATCGCCCATCGTCACGCCAACTTCCAACGCATCGGTCGAGAGGATCTTGCCGTTCTCGTTGTCGATCACTGGCATGATGTTCGCGTCCGGAACGGACAGCACCGTGAGATCGGAGTGGGTAGCGATGTTGGGCAGAGCGGTATAGGCCACATCCACCGCGAGCGGCCGGCGCTGCCACAGCGTCGAAAACGGCGCGGCGTAGATCCTGCGCAACTGGGTGCTGACGTCACCATTGACCGGGTTGATGTCCTCGGTGATCGAGTCGCCCTGGTTCAGGTTGTGCGTAAGCTTCAGCCGCGCGCTAACCGCGGTCACGGTCGCATCGCCGGCGTATCCACCACTGATAGGCGCCGCCAGGAGAGTATCGCCGAGCTGCTGCGCCCCCTTGTACGTCACCACGGGGGCCGTCGGCTGCTTCGCGGTGAAGACGAACTGGTCGGTACCAAGATCGATCTTTTTGCCGCTGGGCGTGAACGACGAAAGCTTCCAGGCGATCCGGTTGCTTCCGAGCATCGTCGCCGCGCCGCGCAGCACTGGCTTTTCCCAGTTCTCCCGTATGGCAAGGCCTGGCGGGATTTCGGTCCATTCGACCAGGCAAGTCGGCCGGGTCGTATAGGAGGCCGCGGACGTGATTGCCCGGCGCTCGATTACCGTCAGGTCGCACGTCGGTCCTGCGCTCTGGACGAACTCGATGTCCAGGTCCTGGACCTGGGCATAGACGGTATCCATCGGGTACTTCGACGTCATCTTCACGGCGCCCGCCATGGGCACGACGTTCACCTGGGTGGGATAGGTCGCCAGCAGGCTCTTCTCGCCCTTGTCGTCGACGATGTAGGCAGCTGCTTCGACGGAATAGGTACCCGCCTCCGCGGCGAAACCCTGCTGCATCAGCAGACCGTCGCTGGACAGATCCTTGGCTTCGGGCATCGGCTTGGTGAACTGCAGCAGACACACCGGTTTGTCGTAGGGGTTGCTGTCGCGCGCCGAGACTTCCCTGACGGTGTTGGTGCACACCGAGTTGGAGGCGGAGAACTGGATCCGGGCCGACTCCAGTCCCAGGCCGATCGTCGACGGGGTCGCCTTGAGCTCCCCCGTGAGCTTCCATACCTCGAACGGGACGGCATAGACGGTACCGGTCAAATCGGCACGCGCCAACAGGATGCGGCCATGGCCGGCGGCGCCACTTTGCAGCGCAGCGACGGCCGCACCAAGCGAGCCATTCATGACCCGGTCCATTGCCAGGCGCGCACCCTGGCCGCGCTCCAGCGGCCGGCGGCCGACGCGCAGGCCAACCTCCGACTTGCGCTCGACCATGGCAATGATGTCGGTACCCAGCTCAGAGAGCGCTTGCTGATCTGTGATCACAAGCCCAGGGCGCCCATCCAGGTGAGTGAACTCCTTGGTGATCGCCGGCGTGCTGAATGCGCTTGGGGACAGCTCCTTGACCGGCAGCTTGTCGAAGGGGTCGTCGAGGGATCTCGGCGCCAGCCGCACAGGGAAGGTCGCCGCAGCGCCGTCCTGATCGGTCACCGTGACAGAGACAGTGGTTGCGGTGCGGCCGTCGGTGCTGAAATGGAGTTCATCGCCGGTGAACCACACGTAGCCGTGCTCCGGCTGAGTGGCCACGGAGAAGGTGTGAGAGCCCCAGGTGTTGTCGTCGATCGCGGCAAGTCGCTGGCTTCCACCGACGCCCTCATAGAAATAGACGACGGAGGGGGTGAGGCCGGTGGGCGCGGTGTTGAGCTGAGCAACGGCCACAGTGGCCATCGCTTCGACGTACTCGCCGCCCTTATCCACTACCCGGAAGCGGAACAGGTCGTTACCGACGAAATGCGGGTTGGGCGTATACACGTAGCCGCCGGCCGTGGCCACCACGGCTCCCGACTTTGGCTGTTCCACCACCTCATAGGTGAAGGAATCCCAGGCATTGCCATCGGTGACCTTTGGCAGGGTCGCGGCAGATGCGGTGTTCTCGACCGTCCTGATGCGCAGGGTTGCCGCGACCGACGCCAGATTGAAGCGATCGACCTGCAGAGCAATGGTGCCCTGCACAGTCAGGCCGCCAGGATCGGTCGCCTCGATGATGGCGGAATCAGTACCCACGAAGCTCGCCGCCGGCGTGTAGACGAGCCGGTTCTCGACGATGGCCAGGCCCCCATTGGCAGCCTGCTGCACGAGCCGGAGCGTATGCCGCCCGGCATCGGCCACGTTGCGGTCGACGATGCGTGGGTAGTAAGGCGCGCTTGCCGTACCCTCGCGCACCACGATGCTCCCCGACAGGCTTTCAGGCGCCAGGTTGCGTGGCTTGACGACCACGGTCACGGTGCCTTTGCCAGACTCCCCACCGGCGTCCGTCGCGGTGATGGGAAAGCTCTCGGTCCCGGTCCAACCGGGCTTGGGCATGTAGACGACCTGGCCATTCAGGACTTTCACCGTGCCGCCCGCGGAAGTGGCCGGTACGGCGAAGGTGAAGGTATCGCCTGGATTGGGATCGACCACCGTGGGGGTACCGGATACCTCGACGCCCTCTTCTGTTACCAGGCTCAGGCCAACTCGCGTAGGGCCGACGTTACGACCGCGGACGGTAACCGTTGCGGTCCCCACGACCTCGGCACCGGCAGGATCTCGGGCGATGAATTTGAAGCTGGTGGTGCCCTTCGAGCCAAAGGGGGCATGGTAGACGAGCTGGTTGTTCACCACCTCAGCGGTACCACGCATCTCCTGAATGGGCACCGCGAAGGTGTGTTTGCCCGCGTCGTAGAGGTTTTTATCGACCACCTCGGGTGTGACGGGCGCGGAGGCCTGGCCCTCGTTGGCAACCAACGCTGCGTTCGCCGCGCTGGGGGCGTAGTTGGTCTTGTCGACCTGGATCGCGCCGTCCTTGATAGCCGATTCGGCGCCGGCGGCATCGCGCAGCTTGTACTTGAAGGTGGCGGTACCGACATAGCCGTCGACCGGCACGAAGCGAACGCGCAGGCCTTCAGTGGTGATTTTCCCGACGCTCGGATCCGGTTGCTGGACGATCACCACGGTGTGGCTGTCCGGATTGTCTGGATCGGTCCCGATGACCTGGTCACCGACGACCTCGAAGGCGATGGTCTGTGCAGCGGACACCAGGCCACCTGGATCCGTCGCCGTGACCTTGGCGCTGGCGGTGCCCAAGTAGCCGGTCGCTGGCTTGAACGTCAGCAGGCTGCCGGCGAGGCTGACAGTTCCTGCTGCCGCAGCGACAGGCTGCTGAATTGCAAAGGTCAGCGGCGCGTCGTGGTTCGGGTCGGTAGCGGTCAACTCGACAGTGACCGGCGTCTCCATGGCCGTCTTGGCAGATGCGGCATCGACCACAGGCGCCTGGGCGACGGGTAATACCCGCACCAGGATCACGCCTTCATCCGAGTCCAGGCCAAAGGAGTCCTTGGCCACGTAGCGAAGCTCGCGGGTACCGACGAAGGTGGCGTTGAGCGAGACCTTCGCCGTCGTTCCCGTGAAGCTGACGCTGCCGAAGGCGGGATCTGCCGCAGATACTGCGCGCAGCGTCGCCGTGTCGTTGGCGTCTACGTCGGAAACCTGGAGGGTGAAGCTGCTGGTAGCGCCCTGGTTGAGGGTGACCGTCTTGCTTTCGACCACTGGCTTGTCTGCTACCGGCGTGACGGTGATGCTCACCGGTACGGGCGCTGAGGCCGCACTGCCAGCGTCGATGACGGCCACCTGACACGTGGTCTTGCCGTTCCAGTCAGGCGCAGGCGTGAAGACCACGGAGTCGCCGTCCAGGCCGCAGCCACCGATCGACGCGCCCGGCTGGCCGCTCACGACAAATTGGTAGGGACCGTCGCCATCCGGATCGGTGAAGACGATCTTGGCGCCCCCCGGTATGTCCTCGTCCGTCACGATGCTGATGGGCTGGGCAACGGGGGCATCGTTGACGCCCTGGACAGTGATTGGGATCTCGACCATGGCGCTCTTGGCGCCTGCGGCGTCCACAGCGCTGATGCGCAAGACGTCCTGGCCGTAGAAGTCTGGCTTGGGGGTCAGCTTGATGCGGTGCCCGTCAGCGAGCACCTCGCCGGCAACGCCCTTGCCTTGTGCTTCGATCACCAGGCGGTAGATGTCCACCGCGTCGGGATCCTGCACCGTTGGCTCAAACGTCATTTGCGCGTCTTCCGTCATGATGACGGGCTGCGCGATAACCACCGGCGGATCGTTTCGCCCCGTGGTGATGATGCGGATGGTCGCCGTATTGGAGTAGGTGCCGTGCTGATCGCGGCCGCGATACTGCAAGGCAACGATGCCGCTCCACCCGGGCACCTGGGTGAAGGTTAGGGTGCTGCCCTCAACCTTGACCTGGCCAATGGCGCTATCGGGCGTATCGAGCACTTCGAACTGCTCTGCAGTGACGCCCTCCCCGCCCAACGTGAGCGGCACGATCGCAGGCTGATCTTCGGCCACGGAGATTTCGATGTCGCGAGCAGTCGGCTGCGCGATCGCGGCCTGAACGATCACCTCGGTGAGCGTATCGCCAACGGTAAGCACCAACGGGCCGGTGAAGCCGGCTGGAGCCGTAACGGTACCACTGCAGCTGGCGGCCTCTTTGGTACGGACGCCGCCGCACTTGCCTGCTTCCTGGCCCGTGCCGGCGCCGATCAGGATCGGGACGCTGTAGCTGCCAGCCGAGGTGCAGCTGTTGCGCGTGGCGCTGTAGGTGAGCTTGATCTGCGCACCGGCAAAAACCGCCCGGGAATCAGGCGTCAGCACCGCATTGGACTCGGTGCATTCAGCAGCTTGGACCTGGTTGGTGTAGTGCGCGAGGCCTGCGAACAGCAGCGCGACGAGTCCCTTCGAAATCTTCCAGTTCACAGGCCGGTTCCCGAGCAAGTTTCAGATACCTGAAAGCCGGCATGCGCCGGCTATCAGAGGGGTGAGCCCTGGGCGGCTCCCTAGTTGATCTGCAGCAGCGGCGCTGCGCTGGTCACCATGTCATTGGCGGCCGGCAGGGTTGCCGACATGATCGATTCGATGATCTTCGGGGTGTTGTACAGGCCGACCCCGCCGCCGATACCGGTGGCGAACGCCATGATCGACTGACGCACGACGCCGCCAACGATGCCCACCAGCACCATGGCGCCGGCGACCACGCGGCCGAGGGTGCCCTGCATCCAGTCACTGATGGTGGTCCAGACGGCGTCGAAGTCGGTACCGCCGGTGCCTGCCATGGCGCTGGATGCGCCCACGACGAGCAGCAGGGCGACGCCGAACTTCACCAGATCGCGTTGACGACGCGCGCGGTGGGCCGGGTTGCTCAAGGGTTTAGCCGGATTGCTCAGGCGCATGTTGTGTCTCCTTACGAGGGCTGGGGGGTTACGAGGCGGGGATCGCCTTTTTGTGGGATTCAAGCGGACGCAGCGACGGCGTCGGCCGCAGGGATGGCGTACCGACTTCCCAACGGCGCGGTTCGATCTCGGTGTAAATGAAGCCAGGTACGTTCAGGTCGCCGGCTTGCGACTCCCAGGGCGCGACCCAGACCCGCATGACGGTGGCCTGACTGCGGATCGGCACCGGATCACGCGCCGGGCGAGGCACGACGTAGCGCTCGCCGGCCGCTACTTCCGGCTGCACCGCCGGCGCCGGGGCGTGGCCGCCGTGCTTTTCGGCCTCGGCCTTCTGGGCATTCTTCTCGTCGACGATCTGCCGGAAGTTCTCGTTCTCGGTCAGTTGGTACACGTCACGCGCCGACATACAGGTCACGCCGTCGGGCATGCCCTTACAGCCGTAGTCGGACGAGCCGATCTGCAACATGGAGCAGCCGCTGATCATCGAGGTGAGCGCCGCCGCAGCGGCAAGGCCCAGGGCCTTACGCAGGTTCGTTTTCATGAGGTTGAGTATCCGTAGCGAGGGATGTTGGAAGGGGGTAATTCACCCCCTTCCAGGGCGTTCAATAGAAGGGAGCTGGGCGCTCCCGCTGGCTTCAGGTTTTGTTCTTGCTCAGCGTTTTCAGCTTGAGCTGCACACCCTTCTTGACGACGAAGTCGATCTCCCGGGCAGCGTCCACTTCGATGACCGGGTAGAGGTTCTCGGCCATCTCCAGGTAGAAGTCCGCGATGCGCTCGAGGGCTTTGCCGGTACCGCCGATCATGGCGCCCTGCATGGCCTGGGAGTTGAAGGCCTGCTCATAGACGGGCGATACCGTCCGGCCATTCGTACCGCTGCCACTGCTGGCGATGCTGATGCTCGGCACCTGGCGCACGCTGAATGCGTCCGAGACGCCCTGCATGAAGCCGGCCATCAGCGAGCGAGCCAAGATGGCGCCCTGCTTGGAGACCAGGCGCCCACGCACCCCGGCCTTGCCGTCCTCGCCAGAGGCATAGGCGTCCATGCCGCTTTCGATGATCCCGCCGTCGTCACGTACGCAGGAGATCGTCTCGGCCCGCATGTAGGCGCGTTCCGAAGAGAGGTCGCCGAACGCACTGGCAATAAGGAAGCACTCGCGAACGTCTGCGCGGAAGCGGTTCGGCAGTACGGCCTCCTTCTTCACCCGCAGCAGGACAGGGAAAGGATCTTTCCGTGCTCCGTTACCGGTGGGCGCGTCGATACCAGTGATGATCGCGCCGGAAAGGATGGCGCCGGCCGGCAGGTAGACGTCCTCTTCCTTGGCGTCGGCATCGGGATCTTCAGCAGGTGCCTCATCCCCGTAGGACATGATCTTCGGCGGCTCTTCCTTCTTGGGCGCTGCGCCCGGCTTCTCAGGCTCCTTTTCCGGCGCCGGAGCGTTGGCGAAGAAATTGCCCTGGTTGCGGTTCGGGTCCATCAGCGTACGGTCATACCGCTGGCGCTCCTGCGCCTGCGTCTGCTGCTGCGCAGCCTTGCGCTCCAGCTCCGCAGCCTTGTCGGGAGTCGGTGCCTTGGACTGCGCTTCCTGCAGCTGCTTGCTGAGGTCGCGGTTGTCCTGCTCGGCCTTCTGCTGAGCAGCCTGCGTTGCCGCAAGCTGCGCCGTCAGGTCGCCAATTTGCCCCTGAATCTCTTTAAGGCCCGCAGCTGTCGCTTGCTGGGCCTGGGTTCCATTCATGAGGTTCTTCAACGTGAGCTTGAGGTCGTTGAGCTCCTTGCTCTGCGCACGCTGCTCGGCGTTGAGCGAATCCAACCCGACCCCACGGGGATCCGCGTCGGTCAGGACGTTGGTGATTGTCGGCTTGGCGTTGGTCTTGCGCTGTACCTCGCCACCCAGGCTGCTCAGGCCCCAGACGAACAACAGCACGCCTCCAATCGCCACACCGATGACGGTCCACTTCTTTTTCTGCGGGCTCAGGTTGGCCCATGTTTGCTTGATCATGGTGCCTTCCTCAGTTCAGCAGGCTCGGGCGGGACGAATCTTCCGCCGGCGCCTCGCCCACGCGGGTGACGATGTAAACCTCGGTCTTCTCACCGGCTTCGAGCATGTTGCGCGGCCAGGCAGCGGCAGCCGCCAGCGAGGGATGCGTGCAGCTGGTCTCATCAAACATGATCGGCGCGCGGCCGTTGTTCTGGGCGACGCCCACCAGCACTCGGAAGTTGTGGCCCATGATCACCTGGGCGCGGCTGAAGTCGAAGTTCAGGCCCTGCTGATAGCAGGCGGGAAGCTTCTCGCCGCTCTGCAGTTTGGCCATCGAATAGCCCTTAGGGATACCGCCCAGGGCTAGGGCGCGCATGATGCCTTTGATGGTCTCCATGTAGGGCTGGCCCTCCTCCCACTTCTTGGCCTGCCCGCTGTAGCGCGATCCGTAACCGAAGCCACCGGCGCTGGACGCACTGGTGCTCCCAGGCACCTGGCCGATGATCAGATTGGCCTCGATGGGCGGCACCCTGCGAGGCGCGAGCGTCAAGCTGATGGCCACCGATTCGTCGTCCTTGGGGGTGATGTACATCGTCACCGGGCTCTCGCTACCGGTCGACACGTAGATCACGTTGCCCTTTTGCTTAATGGTTGCCTGAGAAGTGGTCTGGACAATCGGATTTTCGAACGGCGTGACGATGCGGTTCAGGTGATACAGCGCCGCAGGGATGATCGTGTTGACGCCTGGCTGCACCACCACATCCTGGCGCGAGCTCACCGGCGGCGCGGCGGCCTCGGGCGCGCCAGAGGTTTTGGCGACCGAGGCCGGGACCGCGGGAAGATCACGGCCGCCACCGGCGACATGAACCAGGTCGGTAGACGCCTTCGCGGGCGCTGCCTTGACCTGGTCCTGCTTCTGCTCGGTACTGGAGGCCACCGTTGGAGTGGATGCGGGTGCAGCGGGCGCAACAGCAGGCTGCGCGGCCGCGGCGCTCGGTAGCGTCTTCTGCTGCTGCTCAGCCAGAGCCTGGCGCGCCACCTGCTCGTCAGCTTCCTGCAGGCCGTAGTCGGCAGGGTCGACATCACGGCCGGGCACCGCGGGGATTTCCTGAGTGCGCGACTCGGCCACAGGGGTTTGCGGGATGTTGAGCTCACGAGCGTTGGCGATCGATGCTGAAGAAAACAGCGCGACGCCGATCAGCGTGAGGGTTTGGATATTAGTTTTCATTGCGCTGCTGCTCCAAACGCTTGCGAGTGTCTGCGGCCTTAGCCTCGCGGTTTCTAACTTCTTCGGTACGCGGCGCACCTTCATACACAGAGAGGTAGGCAATGACCGGCTTATAATTTTTGATCTTCAACTCAATCTCATAAGTCATATCGAGTTGCTTAGGCTGGCCGCTCGGGCCGGTCATCTTGGACTTGCCCACGATGAAGTACTTGGTCGCATCCTGCTTATCTTGCAGGACTTGGCGCGGCTCAAACTCCAGCGTCACCCGATCTTGGCGAATCTGGCGAACCTGGCTATCAATCTTGTTAAGCACGTCCTGATAAATATCGTTGGCAAGTAATGGCTCGAGCGTCGCCTTAATGATCTCGGCAGACTTTGGATTAACGTTGCCAAGTCGATCGGCAATGTAGAGTGCCCAAGCGCTGACGTAGCTATCCGATGCGCGGTCTTGATCGACCCAGGCACGCTCAGCAAGCGTCGGCGGCTGCATGTCAACGACGGTACTTTTGCGCAGCCAACCGATGACGGTCAGTACCTCCACCAGGATCAGAGCGACGATAATCTTGCGAAGAAAGGCGTTCTCCGACATGGTCCCGCGATAGGTGTTTTTGAATTTGCCGTACAGCATGGCGACCTCAGTTGAATTCGCGGATGAATGGATTAGGGATAGTGCGCGCCTTTGCACCGGAATATCCCGTGAACCAATAGATCATGTGCACCATAAAGCCATCGGGGTGATCATCGCGGTACTTTCGGTACCAACGAGTCAGCAAGAAGCCCGCTATCGTGCAGACCGCGGCATATCCAGTGAACATACCGAATACGAGACCGATCCCAATGGGAGCAACTTCATCTGCCTGCCAAAACAACAGGTGCGGCGGATCATCAACGTATTGGGGGATATCGATTGGCTGCATTATTGTGCGGCTCCATTGCCTTGAACGAGTTTCGCCATGGCGCGAAGAATGTCTTCGGGCCCCTTGGCGCCAGAAAGAACTACTTGTCTATTGCTCGGGTTATGGCGAACGATGGTGGTCGGTGTTTCCTTGATGCCCAGCTCTACCGCCTCACGGAAGTCCGCCTTCACCTTCTGCAGCGGCTCCTGGTTGTCGATGCAGCGCGAAAGGGCCGCGCCGTCCAGGCCGATGCTGGAGGCGATTACTGCGAGCGGCTTTTCGGTCCCGGTACCGTTACCTGCGGTCGAACTGAAGATGGCGCCGGCCATGCGGTAGAACGCATCGTTGCCACCCTGGGCCGCCGCGCACTCTGCGGCGAACGCCTCCCTGCGCGACGCCTCGCCATGGATCGGGACATGCTTGAACACCACGGCCGCGTTGCCCCGCGAACTGTCGACAACAGCCTTGGGTACTGCGAAATATTGCTTGCAGTAAGGGCACTCGAAGTCCGAGTACTCAATCAGGCTGAATTGAGCGGTGGCGTCGCCATAGCGACGGTCGCCGGTGATCGGAACGCTTTGGCTCTTGCTCGGTACCGCCGGTGCCGTGGGCACAGGCGTGGGCGCCGGGGCAGACTCTTCTCGGCGGCGAGAAAGGAGCGAATCGAGTTCGGTACGCGAGAATGCATACGGCTGGATCTTCGCGACCTGGTCGTTGAGCTGGTTGACCAGGTGTTGCTGATCACGAATCGCCCGGCCGCAGAAGACGGCGGCAGCGATAGCTAACGTGATCGCTACGCAGGAAAGGATGATGGGAAGTCTTGAGCTCATAGGGCACCTCAGCTGGTATAGCCATGGTGCTCAGGCACGAGGTTTGTGTGTGGGCAATCCACGCCGTCTACGGGATCGAACCCCTGGTGGTTGAGCGATAGAGCGGCAGTACGAAAATAGAAACGCCCGGCGGGTGCCGGGCGTTTGTCGGCGTCAAAGCCGTTTGGGCAGGTTGCCTATCAACAAGCTTGCAGCGATCGGAATGAGCAGGATGACCACGAGCGGAACGATCATTGGCGGAATCGGCAGCGGTGCGATAAACGACAGGCCTAGCGCCATGACCACCCACGAGATGATCCTCGAGCTGTAGGTGTTCAAAAACGGCGAGGAATGGGCGAAGGTGTAGCGCTTGATGTTCCAGGCCATGTACCCGCCGAGGATCGCCGGCAGCAGAATCACAAGCATGTAGGGCAGCCACATCATCAGCAGCAGGCTTCGATAGTAGATGTGGTAGCAGACCTTGAGGACAGCGTCGCCGCGGCCGGCGATGAACGTTCCCCACTGACTCTCGAGCTTTTCCCAGCCTGGCGTTTGTTTGCCCCCCAGGAAGAAATCACGCACCGTCGCATTCAGTCCGGACTCCAGATGGATCGTGCTGTACAGCCGTCCGGTATCTTCGATCAGCTGGTCGCTGGCGGCTTTGCCCATCAACGCCTCACCCCAGTCCTGCTCTTTCAGGATCGCAGCGTCGATGAATGCATTGGGAACGACGCACACGATGAGCAGGATCTCGATGCATACGAACGCGAGGGAGAGCCAGAACCCGGCCGGCATCCGCTCTTCGATGTCAGCCATGCTCGGCTCCTTGGATGCTGCGCCACACCAGCCCTATGGACGTGTCTGCCGGAAGAAGCATTGCTTCAAGCCGGGCCCTGACCGAGGCGCCACTCTCCTTCTCGACTTCAATGAGCAGGCTGTTCTGCATGTCGACCACCGCTGCGGTCGGCGCAGGTTCCCTTTCCAGCATTTCGGCCAGTCCATCGAGGAACGGATCCATGAAGGCAACCAGGCGCTCCTGGTCCGGCCGACCTAAAGCAGACTTGTAGGATCGAAGCGCCTCAGTAAGCAGGTCTCGACAGCAAGGCGCGCAGCTCTCTGATTCGACGACTTTGAACGCAGCCGGCACCACCTGGAGTGCTGTTGGCCAGTCGGCCTCCAAGAGATTGAGCAGGCCTTTGGTTCTGGTGTCGCTACCGAGCAGTCGAGATAAGGATTCAAAGCGGGTACGCATGATCAAGCGGCCTCTTTCGTAAGCAGGCGAGCACGCGCCACTGCCTTTTCAAAGTTCTTGGGTTTGGTGAGCACCGGAATGCGCCCTTTCTGGATCTGGCCGCCGGCGAGGATCGCGAGAAATTCGAGATCTGGCAGCTGGCCGAAGAGTTGCGCTGGAAACAGCTCGCCCTCCTCGTCCATCAGGCGCTCTCCGACGTTCAGAGAGTGCATGTGCGGGTCGTCCTTGGTGGAGTTGCCCTGGGTACGCATGACGTACTTGTAGTAGGTAGGCGGAATTTTCTCGGCGATGTACTTCTGGGTGTCCTGGTCGGTAATTCGCAGCGCGATCACATGGTTGGTATTGCCGAGGACCTGGCGCGCCTTCGCCGGTGACCCCATTCGCGCTTCGAAGTCAGCGATGGTCTGCGTGGCGACGTAGATACGCATGCCGGCACCGCGGCCCTTGTTCAGCAGCTGTACCAACTGGTCGTTGACGATCTCCGCCGCCTCGTCGCAGAAGATATTGACCGGAGCGGCCTTGAGCTCTTCGCCGCTTTTGAGGTTGTAGCGCTGTCCGGCGACGGCGGCCAAGTCAGCCAGGAAGATCGAACCGAGCGCGGACCCGACCATCGAGTCGGACAGGGAGTCGAGGCCCAGATACAGCACCTGGTTGTTCTCGATGATTGTCTTGGAGTCAGTGATCTCGCGGGTATCGCCGCTATCATCCTTCAGCGGCGAAAGGATCGGCCCCATGTGGCCTGCCGTGAGCATGTTGAGCACCGGCAGCAGCGTCGCGATCATCTTTCCGAAGTGATCCCGGTCATGCTCGAACATGGACAGGATGCCCTCCAGATCGGAATTCGGCTTAAGCGGCACGATTTCTCTGCGGTAGACCGTGATCAGCGCCTTTGCTTTGGCCTCGTCGGTTTTCGACTGGTTGGCAGCCGCGGCGGCGAACGCGTCGAAAGCCGGATGGACTGACTTGCCGTAAGCCGTGACCGCCTGGATGACCAGGGATGCAAGGCCACCCTCGAGCGCCCGGCGAATCTGGACCAGGGTTGGGAAGATGTCGCAGAACAGCATCGCCTGGATGACGTTGTTCACGGCCATCTGCGCGAATGCCTGGAACGGACCCTCACCATCAGTCAGCGCAGCGATGCGCGATGCCAGTTCGGTTGCACGACCAAAGTTCTGCGTCGGTGAGATACGCACGCAGGTATCTGGGAACGCCGGGTGGAAGTGCTTGTAGCGACTGACATCCCCGGCGAGCTCGCAGGCACGGCGCGCGTTCTCCGACATCTCCTTGTCGCCCTTCGGATCAAGGATGATCACCGACTCGCCACGCAAAATGGCCTGGCTGATCAGCAGGTCGAAGAGGCGGGTCTTTCCGCTACCGGTAGTGCCGACGATCAGCGTATGCAGGGAGGCAAGGGAATCCTTGTAGCCAATCGGCACATCGCGCTGAAGGGAGATGCCATGGATCCACGGCGAGCCCATAAATCCTTCCGGTACAGGCGGCATGAGCTTCGTGATGTCTCGCTTGAGCAGCTCGAATACCTGCTGACCTTCGCGTTGAGTCCATTTGAAGCCGACACCGATGTACATCTTGTCGCGATGCTTGAGCATCTGCTCGATGAGCTCGTCCTGCCCCATCAGCGTCGCCTGCTGCGCTCGCAACCCCTGGCGAATCCGGTGGAGGTGCAGGGCAGCAGGGACACGCCGAAGCGCAAAGCCGCCCATGATGCCGAGGGACAGGTAGAAGGGTTGAGCAGGCAGATTGGTGGTGAGGTGCACGGCACAGGTGCCCGCCATCCCCAACACCCAGCCGGCAATTTCGATGGCCTCGAAATTCGGCCGCCAGGGCATTTCGTACGTCCACTCACTCATCGGAATCACTCGGTCAGGTCAATGACGTGATTGTTTCCGATGAGCAAGTAGGGATAGTGCGCAATTAGCGCCCTTTTGAGGGTTGGTTCGTCGACCTGGAACGCCGTGCTCAGCTGAGTCAGGCGCCGCATCGATATCTGCACCAGGCGTTTACCCTCCTGTAGCTTGGACGGGCACCTGCGGATGACTTCCTCAGCCAGCGACCGGAGCATTGCCGATTCCCCCTCATCACGCGCCTGGAAGGCTGACTGCCGATACCGACCTAGAGTCAGCAGTTCCAAGATGGAACCGAGATAGGGTGAGAGGAGAAAGCCTTTACGGTGCAGACCGGTGAAAGTGCCGGTGAAGTCGTCGAACAGCCAGTTCGCGTCGAGCAAGGCGGACCGGTCCTCAGGGGTAAACGCCTCGGGACTATGCACACAGAACGGTTTGCCGTGCTGCTGCGCAAGAGATGCGTGGTTTTCGGGTATCGCATACCACCGTAGCTTTTGCGCAAGTGTCGGCCACAGGGCCAGATAGGCCTCGCTCTCAGCGGCGGATACCCGGCCCCCCAGAGTGGCAGCGTCATTGGCGACCACCGGTGAGTCCTTAACGCGCTTCGGCGGCTCTGCCGGCTCTTGCCGTCGGCGTGGCTGGCCAATAGTGATGGATCCTTGCTCTTGAGCACCGCTGCTGATCCGGATCGTATTGTTGGGCGCGACGGAGGTGGTAGGGACAGGCGCGGCGCGATCGGTCGATCCGCGCGAACCCGCCGGCTGATCCGTGGTTTTGCGTGTTGAGGCAGCCGGGGTTGATGACGTTACCTCAGCCCGCTCCTTGCCTCCTCGATGACGTGACTCCGGCTGTGCGTCTGCAGCCATGATCGTCGTAGAAGGCTCTCGCGCGGCCGATCGGCTCAGGCCAGGGCGGCCATTAGCTTGATGACGTGATGGTGCGTTCTGCTCCTTTGCTGCGCTCGCTCCGTAGTCGGTGGCCCTCTCGCGGGCCGCAGGCGCGTCCTCGCTCCTGAAGTCCTGTTCCACTAAGGCAATGCCGTTGTCGTTGGTAGCGAAAGAATCTTTCGTCACCGCAGCGCTGGGTGCCCGCAAGGCCCCTTGCAGGGGTGCGGCAAGGTGATCCGGATCCGGCTCCTCTTCTCCGCCCGGGGTTTCAGCTGGCGACACGAAAGATTCTTTCGCCGATGCATTCGCCTCTGGCGATTGCACCTTTCGAGGGGTGGTTTTGTGCGCGAAAGCATCGGCCACGACCCGCTCAGATTGGTTTCCGAAAGTCTCCCTAGCGATCTCCTTAGGTAGCTGCACCGCTAGCGGTGAGCCAGCTGGTACATCGCTCAGACCCGCGGCGGCGGCATTCTTGAGCAGGCGATCGAAGGAAAACTCATCGGCCGCGATAAGCTCATTGGGTATCGTCAAACCGGCCACCGCCGGCGAGGCAGCCTGGCGATCAGCGATTCGATCCTTGAAACGCACCAGGTCGAGCGGTGATACCTCTTCGACTGCTTGGCTCGTCTGCACTGGAGCGCCGGAACCTTGCAGCTGGCGGTCAGGAATGTCCATTCCGACCAACTGAAGGACTTCGTCATCGATGTCTCCATAGTCCGCCGCATAGACGCCGTCTCCGTAGCGGACGGCCGGCGCCTCATCCTGTGCAGGCCCAATCTTAGCGGGAGTGGCCTCTACCACCGCCCTGGCGGCCGAAGCGGTAGCCTGCAGGTCCGCTTGCGTTCCAGCTCGATCTGGGGAGCCGGCCATTTCGCGTTTTGCGTCCGTAGTCGAACTCGACGCGGATCGAGCTTGCTCAGCTGCCTCTTTTCCTTTCAGCTTCTTCCCCGTTGCGCTCACCTTTCCGCCTGGAGACTCGATACGCACGCCTGCAATTTGCAGATGCGGCTGTCCAGTGGAGTGACCGACATTGATCTTCAGGCCGCCTGAGGCAGCGGGCTCGAGGACAACCGCTGCCTTCGGCGCTACCTGGTTTTTCTGCGCAACGTCCGCCTTCTTGGCCGGCACAATCTCCGGCGTTTTAGCGGGACTGACATTTGCCTTGGGAGCAGCGGCAGGAGCTGCAGCGCTTCCTTGCATCGGTGAGTCGGCGCCGACCTGATGGGAATCATCCTCCTGCACCGGACCCAGAACTGCACCAGCACCGGTCTGTCCCGGGAACTCATACCTGATCTCACTGGGCGCCGCTCCCACGGTGCCGGCGGTCGATGCGGGAATGCCATCGAAGCGGAACAGCGCTTCAGGATTCGTGAGCTTGATGCACTTCAAGACGATGGGCTTGTCGCGGCCGACGTTGATCTTGTCGACTTTGACGGGCCAGTAAATCGAGCCGTCTGCCGCCGCCTCGACGACCTTGTGATCAAGCAGAATGCCACCTAGAACGTCGGCACTGCGAGGGATGGCCTTTACGCCCTGCGTCTGCAGATACTCAGCGATCTCAGTGGACGCCTGAGGCCAAACGACGAAGACGTGGCCGCCCAACACCCATACCCGGTGACCAGGTTCGTTCACGAGCCAATCCTTCTGGCCCAGGAAGTGAATCATGGTGTCCAGGACGAAGGCGGGAATGGGTACGCCGGTGCCCATGCCGAACTGACGTGATGCGTCGCCGCCGTGCTTCTGCATATCCAACTCGACGGATTTCGAGTCTGCGCCAGCGACGATGGTAGCGAGCCGTTTGCTATCGTCGCGGCCGGACATGGCATTGACCATTTCGCTGTAGATGTCCGGCCCGCTCTCGCGCAACCAAACGAGCAGCTCCTGGGGAAGGAACCGTGCGATTAGGGTGGCCGATAGGTCCCGGTGGACGTCATGCCTATCCGGGTTCCAGGTCAGGTAGTAGCGATCAATTCCGTTCGCCTGTGCCCAGGCGGGTATAGGTGGGCCCATCGGATCCCAGCGGCGATCGCCACGTTCGTCAGCGACGACGACGTCACTGAGCACTTTCCCAAGATCGTGCATCAGCGCCGCGATGACCGCCGCCACGTACCAGCGGTTCTCCCGCACGAGGCGCTGAGCGGGAAAAAGCGAGTAATCGAAAGCAGTGCACTTGCAGCTGTTGAAGGCGAACATCGCCACCTCAAGCGAATGGGCAAGCAAGCCGCCCGGGCCTCGGTGGTGATGAGATTGCGAAGCCGGCAGCAGGTGGACGAAGTCCGCGAACGATTCAAATACGGGAAGAAGCATCCGATCGAAGCTACCGGCGGGCATGCGAACGCCGCTGGCGAGTTTCTGCATTGTCGCCCTGTGGGGCTTGAGGAGCTGGGCGCCCGGTATTCTGGCTGGCCATCCTCGTTGGAACGGCGGGTACCGTAGCAGCGCCTCATCGCCGGCCTGGATGAACTGCTGGATCTCCGGAGCGCTGACATCCAGCTCCTGGATGTCGCGGATGCTAAGCAGCGGCTGAGCGGCAATCGCCTTAGGCGCGAAAAGTCTTTTCCAAAAACGCATGATGATCTCCGGTCTGAAGGCATCATGCGGCCGAGCTTCGCTGTCGAGTTGCCAATTGCAGCCCATTGACGGCGCGGATAGCAGGCCAAGGCCAGTCAGCGTTCCAATAGGCTCAAGGCTCAGTCAGCATGAGTCTTGCCATGAACGATCGCACCAGAGCTTCCGCCCGACGTCGCCGCGCCTCAACCCTCGACGACGACTCACTCCGCGCGGCCCATCAGAGCATTGCCGCCGGCACCCAAACCCTTGGGGACATCGCTGATTTGGTCAAGGTAACCCATAGCAGGTCGCCTTCGCGCACCACGGATCGACCCGGCGAAGCGCCAGTAGCTGCACTTGGTACCAAAGGCCTTAATTCGGTGCTATCGAACCTCCAGCAGGTGCTTGGAATCTCGCCAACGCTGCTGACAATCGCTGCCGCCGGGAGCATAGCGCTTGGGGTGATGATCGGGGTGTGGAGCTACGGCACCCCTCTCTATACGTTCTTCTTCAGCCGATAGCCGGGAATCTCCCGGCCAGACGCAGTACCTAGGCGCTATTTGCCGCGCATGCATTTTCCACGCAATGACGGCGGCACTCCGTGGGGCCCACCCTTAGCTACCAGCTCCCACTCTCGCTCGGTAAGCGCCATACCGGCGCCGGCGCAGAATTTCCGGTAGGCAACCAGATATTCTGCCTCGGTCGCCGGGGAGACAGGCTTAGAGATGGGCGTAGAGGGTGGCGGCACGACGGTAAGCGCCTGGTCGATCGCCCGGTTCACACCGCTGTTGACGGCAGTGACCAGCACGCTGCTGCCCGTACCAGTCGCCTGGTTGGGGTTCTGCAGCGCGAGATAATTGCCATGGGTGGTCATGACCATCTCTTCGCTGCCCATCACATGCTGATAGGCCGGCTTACGCAGCGCCGCGCCACCGCGCCCGTCGTGCCCCCAGCTGCTATAGAACTCGTGGGCGAGACGGACCGGAACGTAGGTGGTCGGCAGCGGCTGTACACCTTCAGTCTTCGACTGGCTCGTGCAGGAAGCCGCGAGGGCGGCGAACGCTGCGAAGACGATTTTCGAGAAACGCATCGGGACTCTCCCTGAACAGTTCAGGAGAGCCTAAATACCCAGGTGCCTGGGTAGGCTCGAGTTCACGCCCAAAAAGGGCGGGATTGGCAGCTTGCATTCCAACAATGCGGGATAGGGTATGCGGGTAGATACAGAGTGAGATCGGAAAATTGAAGAGTACGCGCGCGGACGCTGGGATGTTCCTGTTGGGCTTTGCGGCGGTGGCCATACCAGGCACCTGTTACCTGCTCAGCCTGCCCTATGGCGACAATGATTCCACCGTCGCGACAGTGATCGTCGCTCAATTTATCTCCGGTTTCGTTTTCCAATATGCCTATCGCCAGATCAAAGCACGGCGCGCTGCACGCACGGGGAGCAAGTGATGACCTATCTCGAGGAAGAGTTTGAACCGGCGGATCCGGGTATCGAAAACTTGGAAAGTTTCTGCGAAAAAATCGAAGCAGAGACGCCCAACGCGGTGGGATCGACCCAGCTGAAATGGCTGGATCCGGCCCTGATCGAGGAGGAGCCAGGCTTTGCTCTCCGGAATTACGAGGAGCCGCGGGTTCAGGCGCACATCGCCAAGCTGGTCAAGGCGTGGCACGCGTGCAAGCAGATGGAGCCGATCAGGGTAGAGGTAAAAGGGGGCCGCTGCTTCCTGCGAAAAGGCGGCTGCCGACTGCGCGCTGCGCTTATCGCAAGAGAACAGGGCGCGATGATCAGGCGTGTCGCGGTGATCGAAGTTCGCGAACGCGGAGCCCGATCGACGGTGCACCTGCTCAACTCCGATGACCATCTCAGCCTGACACCCATCGAGCGTGCGCAAGGCTATCAACGGCTGCTGGACGAACGCTGGTCCACCGCGGAGGTAGCCACCGAAATCGGCAAGACCGCGGTTCATGTGCGAGACGCCGTCGCCCTGCTTCGTATGCCTAGCGCGGTGCAGCGAATGATTGCGGATCGGGTAGTGAAGCCTCACCTCGCCCTCGACGTCTGGCGCCGGTACGGTGAGCAAACCGAAGAAGTACTGCTGCAGGCGCAGGAGCGCGCGCGCCTCGAATGGCAGGCGTTAATCGAGGCCGATAGTGCGACAAAGCCAGCAGCCAAGACCGTGCAAACACCTGCCGCTGCGCCCGAAATCCCTATCACCAGTCGCCACCTGCAGGTGCCAACCCGTCGGTTTGGTAAGAAGTTCGTCACTGAACTCACGCATCACATCGCGGGGCTGGCCCAGCAGTTTCGCGCGAATGCCGTGCCAGACCCGCAGAATGACCGCGTTGCCCTTCATCTATCCACGGCCGAGTACCAGGCGTTCCTGGAGTTGTCTGCCCAGGCTGCGGCCCATCTGTCCCAGCCAGGTACGGAAAGTGGCAATGAGCTGATAGCAGTGGCCGGCGGCAAGCCTGCAGCTCAAGCCGCCGCCCACTGAGCATCCGCGATACGAACGAGCTGCACAGCGGTTAGGCTGAGCTACCTAGCCCCTTTCCCCTCGGACACTGGGTTTTCTTGCTGCACCCCGCGCATACCGGAGGCTGAGGGCAAGTAGGCCTGGCTGCTAGACCTTCGCGACGCAGCATCCAATACCGATTCCACAGCGCGATGACCTCCCGCGTCGAAAGCAGGCTGACCTCAATGTAGGTTGTGCCGTGAGGCGTGACGCACCGGATAAAGGCGGTACTGGCGACAGGATAGTTCTGCCCTGCGAATACGCTCGCTTGCCGCGCAAGGATCGTGGCGTAGACGCTCAGCTGAACCACGTCTTTGGCGAAAACGCGAGCCTGCTTGCGCCGCTTCGTGTCTACCAGGATCAACCAGCCGCGGGCGAGGAATACCTGGTCGACCTGCCCGTGGAGCGGTACGGGTACATCGGTGGCGATTTTGCGCTCCGACAGTAATAGCTGCGCACCCTGCAAGAGGGGCGGAAGAGGCTCTCGCCAGCCTCCCTGAATAGCTGCCATTTTTCAACCCTCATAGCGTTCATTTCCAGGGTATAGGCATATTTGAAAATGCAACTACCTCCGATAACGCCAGGTGTCGGTTGCCGAAATAAATGCGACACAGCACTCGCGAAGTTCTAAATCTGCGGCACTCGGTTTTCGAAATAGCTGCGACTGTCCGCGACAATTAATGCGGCCGGACTAGGTTTTACTGGCAATAGCTGCGACTGCCTACGACATTTTCCGTGAACACTGCGAAATCGGTAGTGATAGGCTTCCTAGGAGGCCTATTGCCGACTCTCTAAGGATCGATCCCGATCCGCGTTCAATCCCAACAGAGAGTCCTGCCATGAATCCCCGTCGTGCTGCATCCCTTCGCCCTGGACAGTTCAAACATTTGGTACGAGTAGCGTCCGTATCTGGCCGTATGCCAGAGCGTGACGTGTTGCTGGTCTGGATCACCCACACCACAGGCGTGAGGGTCACCGAGCTGGCCCAGCTGGAGGTCGCCGACGTGCTCTTTCCAAGCGGGGCTGTCCGGCCCGAACTGTACTTGCGACCCTCGATCACGAAGGGCTGCCGTGCGCGCAAAGTGTACCTGACGCATCCCCGGTGCCTGGTCGCTCTGGAGCAATGGCTTGCGCTGCGCCAAAGGCGCCGCTGGGGACTTTCGGGTGCCGCCGAATATCGAGGGTTACGCCCTGATTCGAAACTGATTCTTACCCACAAGGGTCAGGCATTTGAACTGGCGTTCAAGCATCGGATCTTGGAAGGCGGGGCGGAGGTGTACCGGGCCTGTGACGCGCTGCAACAGACGTTCAGCCGCATCTACCGGCAAGCGGGTATCAAGCATGATTCATCGCACAGCGTTCGGCGCACGCTGGCCGCCACGGTGCTGGCTGCGACTGGCGATGTGGACATTGTTCAAACGATTCTCGGGCATGCCCAGCTCGACCACAGCAAGCCTTACCTGGCGATAAATGCGGACACTATACGGCGAGCCTTTGAAGTAGCTTTGTAGAAACTATGTTTCTACATTGGTGCTTGCGCATAGAGTGGCAAGTATCTACAATGGCTATACATTACGGAGGTGCTTATGGAAGTCAAAGTTCAGCAGTGGGGCAACAGTGCGGCGATTCGTCTGCCGGCTACCGTGCTCAAGCTCATGAAGTTGGTCAGCGGCGACGTTCTGAAATTGGACGTGTCTGCCGAGGTTATGACGCTCAAGCCGGCGAAAGCCAAGCCGCGTTATCAGTTGGCGGACCTGATGCAGCAGTGCGACTTGTCCGCGCCGGAGCCGGCAGAGCTTGCGGGTTGGAATGCCATGAAGCCGGTAGGTCGTGAAGCGTGAAGCGAGCCAAATTCAACCGTGGCGACATTGTGCGGGTGAACCTGAACCCCACCGAGGGGCGAGAGCAGCAGGGCGATTTTCGCCCAGCGTTGGTACTGACTCCAGCGGCCTACAACGCCACCGGGCTGGCAGTGATCGCACCGATCACCCAAGGGGGCGACTTCGCCCGGTACGCCGGTTTCGCCGTGACCTTGAGCGGAAGCGGCACCGAAACTCAAGGTGTGGTGCTGTGCAACCAGATTCGCACGGTTGACCTTGAGGCTCGCGGCGCCAAGCGCGTGGAGGCGGTGCCCGAGGTCGTAATGGACGAAGTGCTGGCCCGTGTGCAGGCACTCTTTGAGTAAGGAAAACGAAATGAACGCAGAGATGCTCAGCGCTTGGGATCGTTTGAACAATGCGATCAAGGCGCTTCTGGTAGCGCAGCCGGCTGGGATGAGTTCCGCAGCCGCGGAGCTAGCCAGCGCCCGCCTCGCATACGAAGCGCTAGTTCAAGCCGCCGCTCTGTCTCAGATCAAGTAGGAAAATGGATAGGAAATCTGGATGGCCATATTCGACGAAGTGCGGAGTCAGCTCCAGGAGCTATTGAATCTTGTGATCCAAGACGAGCAATACACCGCGGCCGTCGCTCATGGGGTGATCCAGGCAGACCAGGTTACTGCCGATGCACATCACCGGCGGGCTACTCGCATCAACGAGCTGAAGCGACATTTCGGGCTGAAATGAAGGAGACAGCCATGCCCATCCATAGCCAGTACGAACCGTTCGCCGAGATCATCCGACTCGCCCTGGCCGAGCGCCGGGCATCACGAGAGAATCTTGAGCGGCACCCGGAGCACAAAGTGCCTCGTTACGCTGTACGCATGTGCGAGCAGTTGACCCGGGCCATCCATAGCGCCGGCAATCACAGCGTGACGCTGGCCGAGGTGGTTCGTCTGGAGACCAGCTGCACAGGAGCTGACTACCATTGCAAACTCGCGCTGCGGGCCAGTCGCCTCGCGCACAGCGCCGCTGCTTAGGAAAGACGAGCATAGGCGAACGTAGCGACTTCGGGATATCTGATTGTCAGCTTAGGCACTTGTGCCTAATTCTTGAATAGGCACAAGTGCCTAAACGAATGGAGCACCATGGATAACCGTGCCCGCTTCCGGTTGCTGCTGGAACAGCATTCAATCACACAAGACAAGGCCGCAGAACTGGTGGCGTTCGCTACTAAACGGCCATGCTCGGTGCGCGCCGTGAGGTCGTGGGTGGCAAAGGAAGACGCGAAGTCGAAAAGGCCATGCCCCGATTGGGCACTGGCGGCGCTGGATAGAACCATCACTGCCATCCAGAAATACAACGCCCAGCGCGAAGCGGAAGAGTTGGCTAAAGCAAATGCCAGCGCCGCCGGCCACGAATAGGAAAAACAACGATGGTAACGGAGGTGCTGAATGGCTGGAAACTCTCAACTTGAGGTGACCCTTCAGCGTGCCCAAGAGCGGGTAGGGCGTGTCGTAGGTGCGTTGACCGAGCGGGATGCTGACCACTTCGAGTCCGAGGCAATGGGGTATCTGTCCGCCCTTCGCGACGAGCAGCTGCTACCAGATGGTCACATTGACCGCCTGATGATCGACCTGCAGCGCGCTCGGCAGGCATGGCGTAAGCGTGCCTAACTCATAGGAAACCACGATGAAAAATACTCCAGTAGGTACATTCGTCATTGGCGCGGAGTCGCGATCCAGTGGCAAAGGCAAAAGCCCTTTGAGTGATGCTCAGGCGAAGGCAGAGGTCATGCTTTCCGAATACCGGCATGCTTTGAATGACGGCCTAGGCGCAGCCGAGGGTGAAGCGTTCGAACTCGCGTGCCTGCACTATCTTGGCGACCACAAAAATGTGGGAGTTGCATGGATGGTTTCGCAGCAACGCATCTATCTGCTTTTTGGCGGTGCAGATCGACCCGAACCCGAGTACGAGCCGACTTGGTTGCTGGACATGGCCAAAGAGCTAACCCTGTTCCTTCGCACGTTCGTAGTGCCGGATCAAAAATCGGCCGGGACAACGTTTTGGGGTGGTGTGAATCATGGGCCGATTGTCTCCTATCGGTTCAAGCTTGCCGACTCGCCTGCAAGCCTCAACGTCTAGGAAATCACTATGTTCATTGCATCACCAGAAACAGCGCTGCGTTTTGCTCAGAAAGAGGATGGCAAGCTCGAAGACGGGCTTCACTACTGGTTCCGCATGCAGCGCGAAGGCGTAGCTGACTATCTCAAGAACCGTGACGCGCAACCGTCTGAAAGCCAACTCTGCTCTGCTGCTGAATTTCTTGCGGAAACCACAGGCCTTGTTTGGTCTGTAGCGCAGGTCAGTGAGGTGCTGAGCCTTTACCCGCGGGCACGGATCAGTCTTGCTGTTAATGGCGAGGCTGGCGATGCGCTCTCTTTTGCCGCAGCACATTTCTTCCTTGGTACATCATGGCCGACCTTTGGCGACAAAGTAGACATAACTGCGTTCGTTAATCTGCTCCAGCAGCAGGCGCTGCTCATGGGCTACTTGAAAGCCAACTGATCACGGAAACCGCCTGCCCCATCAGCCCGCCCAGTGCGGGCTAAGCCCGTAAAGAGAGACGCTTTTTGCTCCCCAGGATCGACAGGAACAGGCCGTGGCAGAAGCAAGAATTGTAATCGAAGGTACTGCACTCACTGACGCGCAGGCGATGACTGTACGACTCGCGCTTGATGCATTTCGTGAACGTCAGCAGCACGAAGGGCTTGGCGACGATGATCGCGGTCGCGCCATGTCGTCGGCCTACGCAAAGTGCGCTGACGAAGTGCTCACCTTGATCCATCAGAAGTTGTAGGAATTCGCCCGGCTGTTGCATGCCGGCGCGCAACACCACGCAACAGGAAAAAGAACCATGACCTTCAGCACATTTGGAATCCGTCAGCCTTTCCCATCCTCGTAGTCGCATCTATTTCCAAAATTCCCGCAATAATTTGGGAAACCGACACCAGGGTCTAGTTGCGCCGCTTGCGTTTTACCATCCGCTGATAGACTGACCTCCTACCAAGTAGCGCGAGCACGCTCATGAGCAGCAATCACACCGTGAAAAAGGCTAGGGCTTCTGTGTCCGCAACGGATCTGGCAAAACTTGGCTATTGCGAATTGATGATCCTGCTGGGGCCGGGCATGGACGATTCGGATCAGGCTAATCAAAAGATCGCAGCGGGGAACCAGGAGCATGAACGGTTCCACCTTCGTGCAGTGCTCAATGCGGGTAGCAAAGAGGAATACGAGCGTCTCTGCCAAACACTGGCGAGTCGAACATCCGCTAAAAGGAATCGGCCTACCCGCTAACAGATTCGCCTGCGAAGCGACGTAATACCGGAGGCACTGCACTACGACGTATTTGGAGCCTATGAAATGGGCCACCGTGAATCACTGGCTCGGAGCTATCAAGCTCCAGTGCGACTTTAGAGCCGGCTTTTACCCAGGAGCGCAAAGGGCCAATCGCGGACTCGATAGAGTAAACGCTGCCGTCTAAGGAGGCAGACGCCTGCACGTAAGATGACTGGTGCCACCGGCCGGGCAGACCCGTGACAACGCCCAAAACTATCCCGCTGGCATTTGGGATGATAAAGCCCTGCCCCCTGTACCGTGGGTATAGGCCGCTCACGTAATCGAACGTCCAGCAGCTGCCGAGGTGCCTCTCGCTCAATGGCTGTTTTGACAGGATCTCGATGATGAGGTCGGCGCTGCTGTCATAGTCATCGGCCGGAGAGTGCCACGCAGCGCTGCACAAGGCTTGGTAACCTCTTCTATTGGCGGGTGTGTCCAAATATCGCCCGATGCAGAAGATCGTGGTGGCGATAGTCGCGACCAGCGCAAAAAGTATCGCAAGCCCTCCAACCAATACTAGGCCAGGAGCGGGGACAGGGCTCAGCTTTATCCAGGCGACGCAGGATGCTCCCAAAAGGCCAATGGTTATGACTGGCCGCATCGCTTTACTTATATCCGCAAATATTCGGATCAACATATCCATCGGATTTCCCTTTGTGCGTTACATACCAGCGAACACCATCTTGATAGGCGGGCGCGAGATCCTTACCCTGACCTATCATCTTTACTACACCTGCTGCCATTAGGGCCTGCGGTGTTGGAGCATCGTAGAGTGCTACCTTCACCCACTTAGCAGCCTTTTGGAGCGCAGGATCATCTTGCGACGCCTTGAGTATCACCACCGCTAAATCAGCGGCGGCTTGGTAGTTACCCCCATACACTGCCAACATTAGAAAGGCCTTCCCGCGCGCTGGATCTTCTTCAAACCAGCCGTTGCCCGACAGATACATCCGAGCCAACGTTACCGCCGCGACAGCGTCGCCATTACACGCGCGATCACGAAAACGAGCGGCCTCTAAAGCATCAGCGTCCTCGCTATAGGATCGGTGATCCTGCAGCTCGAAGCCGGTGTTGTGACTGGTTGGAGCGGCATGGGCGCCTGAATGAGTCGGGACAAAACCGAGGGCCAACACCCATAGGCGCAGGGCCACATGTGAAGTGCCACCGAGACGCCGGACGGTGCCAGTAAAGCGCCTCGCTACGCCTGACCTGATAAATCCTCGCATAGCGTCACTGGCCCTAGGGAAAACCAAATCCTACCCCAGCGCCCTCACGCGTCTTTCGCGATTCACGCCTGCAACGGGGTGGAACTCGGCGCCTTGACGGCCGGGTAGCCCATAGCATTCCTGAACCTACGAAGGAGATGCAGCGATGGCGTTTGAGTGGACACCCGAGCAATTGGCTTTCCATGAGTGCAAGGCGCCGCGCATACGCGTGAAAGCCTTTGCTGGGGCCTCCAAGACGACTTCGCTCGAGGGCTATACCAAGCGGTATCCCCGGTTGAGATTTCTGTACGTCGCCTACAACAGGAGCATTGCAGACGAGGGCAAGGCACGATTTCCGTCCAATGTGAAATGCATGACCTCCCATCAGCTGGCCTTCAAGGCAGTAGGCCGGCGTTTTCAGCACAAGCTCGGTGCCTCGCTGCGCCCGGCAGACATGCGCGCCGTACTGGGCACCAGTGACTGGGCCTTCATCAACGCGGTCATCGCTACGGTCAATGCGTACCTTTGCAGTGACCGGGAGGACTTCCACGAGGACCACCTGCCGCTTTTTAACGGACGACCTATTGTCGAGATGCCGCCGGCGTTCATCGCCGAGGTGTTCCTGCAGGCCAGGGAGGTCTGGCGACGCATGATCGATCCGGAGGATACGACCGTGCCGCACCTGCACGACGCCTACCTCAAGCTCTACTACCTGAGCAAACCGGACCTGGGGGACCGCTTCGATGTCATCCTTGCGGATGAGGCACAGGATCTGAACGGCATAACGCTCGGGCTCATCAAGAATCAGTCGTGCCGGGTGATATTCGTCGGAGATCCTCACCAGTCGCTCTATGCGTTCCGCGGCGCCGACAACGCCTTGTCCGATCCGGATCTCGATGACTCCGTCGATCTCTATTTGACCAAATCCTTCCGCTTCGGGCCGGCGGTGGCCACCGTGGCCAACATCATCCTGAGCTACAAGGGCGAGCAGCTGAAGATCGTCGGCGCTGGCCAGCCTACGCAGATCAAAACGCAGCTCGACGAGGGCGTTCGAGGGGCCGCGTATCTCTGTCGGACGGTCTCCGGAGTCATCATGACGGCGCTGGAGTTCGCCCCACAGGGCAGAACCCTCTACTGGGTCGGCGGCATCGAGGCGTACCAGATTGGCGACTTGGAGGATCTGGTCTGGTTCAGCCAGGGAAAGACCGACAAGGTCAGGTCGAAGCGTCTGCTGAAGGACTTCCCTGACTGGACCTCGTATCTGACCATGGCCAAGGAGAGCAAGGACCGCGAGATGGCGAGGCTCATCAAGGTGGTGGGTCTCTTCCCAGACATCGAGAAGCGACTGGCGCGCCTGCGGACGCTGACACAGAAGGATGAAAAGGACGCCGACGTCATCCTATCGACTGCGCACCGCTCGAAGGGTCTCGAGTGGAAGCATGTCTACCTGGGCGAAGACTTCCCCGATCCCCTGGATCCTGAGCTCCCGCCGGATGCGCGCCGTGATGAACTCAATCTGCTGTATGTCGCTGCGACGCGAGCAAAGCATCAGCTGGCCATCAACTCCGTCATCTTGGGGATCATGCGGGATTACGAGCGAAGCCGTCGGCGGGCGCTCGAGCATCAGATGCTGGCGATCGAGTAGCTGGCCAACACTCCATTTAGCACCGTGGTTTAGAGGCACCGGCCAGGACCCGTCCCCCCGTCGCTTTCTGCACAACCCACCTGGGCATCGGTTTGCTGGCCTGGCGGCGCAGGGTGAGCGCGCGTCTACCGGCCAGCGGCCCGACGCGGCAACGCACGCCCCAACACAACGGGTCGCGTTCCTGCGCTTTTAGCCGGTGATGACCAGGGCGCCTGCAAAGGCGC
Organism: uncultured Pseudomonas sp.; assembly: GCA_963519325.1. Classification (GTDB taxonomy): domain Bacteria; phylum Pseudomonadota; class Gammaproteobacteria; order Pseudomonadales; family Pseudomonadaceae; genus Chryseomonas. Next base: position 27,684 of record CAUQPA010000001.1, read on the forward strand.
CCTGGTCATCACCCCGGGCGTCATGCTCGAGTCAATCTCGAGTGCTTCGTGTCAGGCGGGCAGGAGGGCATCTGCGACCTACTTCGCTGGCTGCGCGGAATCGGCTGCCGAGCCGAAGCCGAGGATCTTGCGCGAAACCTCATCGCCCTGGTCCTGGGGCTTCCCCTGCGCCTTGTCCGCTTCAGCCTTCGCCGCTGCCTGTTCAGCTGCCAGCATCCGTTTCATGATCGTCACGAAGGCGCTGATCGGCTGGGCGCCGGAAACGAACTCTTTCTCGCCCGTCAGGTTGTCGATGACGATGGTGGCCGGCGTACCGGTAGCACCGATCTTTTCGCCCATGCGGATGTGATCTGCAATACGGTCCTTCACCTTGCCGCTGCTGATGCACTGATTGAAGACCTTCATGTCAGCACCGAGGCGCGACACTAGCCCGGGCAGATCCTTCACACCGCCGCCATTGCCGGCCGACTCTTCGAAAATCTGATCGAGGATCACCCAGAAGCCACGATTTCCCTTCTGCTCCGCGTAGCATTCGGTCGCGATCGCCTCATCGGTTGCAGCAGGGTTATGGAAGCCCAGCGGCATATGGCGCCACTGCCAGTTCACCGCGCCATTGGACTTGTCCACGATCTCCTTGAGGCTCGGGTGCAGCCGCTTACAGAAGGGACACTCCAGGTCGGAGAATTCGGCAAGCGTGAAGCGGGCCTTGAGGTCGCCATAGACTCGCGCGTCGTTTGGCACCTGGTCCGCCGCCCGCCCGTAGCGAGCAAATTGTGCGTCGACCCAAGCTTGCTTCTCGGCTCGCTCCTTGGCGAACACACCCGTCTCGATGCCGGCCGTGATCTTGCGGTCTAGGTAGGCTTGCCCGCTGGTCCAAAACACCCCAAGGGTTACGAGCTGAGATACGGCAACGGCAGACGCAAGGGTGATGAGGTGGTTTCTAAGTGAGGTTTTCATGGGCGACCCGGCTATGTGATTTGCCGTCTACCCTAAAAAATCCGCCTCGCTCGGCGAGCTCCATTCCACCCACAAATGGGCGCGAACCCCAAATAACGCTCTAGCGACGGTTTTTTCGACGCGTCCACTCACTGCACTGCGTCGGACGCGACATGCGAAGTGCACGCGGTTGGACCGCGCCCCTGCGCTGACCGGAATGGCCGAGCAGCCCACGGTAGGCTTGCAGCGCAATGGCCAATGGACCAGATCCTAGGTATCCCGAGGCTGTTTCGACATGATATCGAAGCACCATGACTTCCAGCGGGGCTTCGCTCCACGACTGAGTACCGAACGCTTGAGCTCTTCCCCCTAAAACGGCTAGTCGGTCGGAGGCCAGTAGCTGGCCATCCAGAACAGCAAATAGGCAGACGAATTGCTGGCCGAAAGCGGCTAAAGCCGACGTTATGCTCGACAACCGCTCAGACTCACGCCACTGCCGAGTTTGTAATTCTCGGTACCGAAAAATCGTGGCCTGCGACAGCCCCTTTCCCTGCCCTTGAGCATCGAGCATATTGAGCTCACGCTCGATCTGGCGCAAAGCCTGGTGCACAGACTGATGCCGGGCCGCTAGAGCGCGCACTTCTTTTTTCAGTAGAAAAAAAGTATTGAGATGTTGGCGAAGATGCATCGCACAACTCCTAGCTGTTTCCTGTTGCATAGCAATAGGCTCTTTAGCCTGCTGTGTTCAGGCTTGCGATCAGCGGCCCCTAATAAAACGAAGCCGCTTGCTTCGCATTAGTAGGCGGCGGCGGGGTTCGTCCCATCAGGCAGATAGAAGGCCATATCGTTGGGCAAATGCTCGCGCAGTGCGGCGGCGAAGTCTGCAGCGTTTACCTCACCAAGATTTGCACCAATCATCTTACCCACGCCGCTACCCACTTCGGAGTAAAATGGTATGGCTACCAAGTGCGCGGGATAGCCGCCCCGGTCCACCGGCGCATAGCCGTCGACGAGATAGCCTCCCTTCGTTCCGATGAAGATTTCGCCGAGCTTGCTGCCGGTCGGAGTTTTGACAAAGCCATCTCGTACTTGAGCAAACTCGAGCTTTTGCACGCGGACGGTGGGTTGCAACGTAGCGTTGACTACGTCATTCAACTTTGAAGCGCATCGGACCCCGGCCTGCTCGAGAGTACTGGTTTCGCTTTTTTTCTCGAAGCAGAACATAAAGCCCATTTTGGTTCGCGGATCGAAGCCGTTATCGCCGAGGACTGTGAGCGCCAAGCCAGCAGCGCCCACTCCACCACCGATGGCATTGAACGCGATCATCGAACCATCGTTGTTATAGCCCGCACTGGGCCGTGCCGTTGCACTGATGGCTTGCTTGACTTGATCAGGCGATGCTTGCTGTAGATAAGCATTGCGTACTCCACCCGGCCCAATCTGAGCGAAACTCGGCATCCCAAGTACGGCAAAGAGCTTATCCGCGGCAGTCGCGTTAGGGGCGAACTGCAAGGGCTTTTCGTTCGCAATTTTGAGCGTAGGGTTTTCTGTTTTCCAAGGTCTAAACACCGGAGTAGTAAGCTCCGAGGCCGCAACAGGCTTCAAATCTTGGCCTTGGGTCGCACAGCCAGTTGCAGAGGCTACTACGACCGCAATCGCGGCCAGCCGAACAGTCTTCATACCGATACTCCTGTGTTGGTGTTAAGCATGAAATCACGCTTTTCCAGGAACGCAACCCCAATCTTCACCCGTCATAGGCAGTGGCCTTGGTTTCAACGCCTTAAAACAAATTTAATTATGATTTGCTCTAGTCATAACTATGTGAAAAGGCTATAACGGCAGCCACAGCCTAATCTTGAGGAGATCACGATGTCCCTGATCCAAGAATACCGCCAGACCGAAGCCGCTATTGCGGAATTGCAGCAGCGCCTTGAACAGCTGAATACCGACGAACGTCTGCAGAAAGAACTCGATTTCGAGAAGAAACTGCGAGCGCTGCTCGGCGAGCATAACAAGTCGCTGCGCGACGTCATTGCAATTCTGGACCCCAACGCCGGCTCTGCCGCTGCCAGCAAGTCCAAGAGCAACTCGGGCGCAGCCCCGCAGCAGCGCCGGGCGCGTACGCTCAAGCGCTATAAGCACCCCGAAACCGGTGAAGTCATCGAAACTAAGGGTGGCAACCACAAGCTTCTGAAAGCCTGGAAGTCCGAGCACGGTGCCGATACCGTCGAAAGCTGGCTCCAGAGCGAGTAATCACGCGGACCGACGCCGGCGGGCCTTGTGCGGCACCGCCGGCGCTGTCATTATCGGCGCTCTTGATCCAACCCCTGTGGCTTGGATGCTTCACCAGCTGCTTCGCAGCACCCTCCCCCTCGTTTGGCTCTCCTGGGCCATCTGACCCGCTGTAAGAATCTTTCATCCAGCTCGGTTGCCGATCACTCAGCTGATCCTTGGCCGAATTGTCGCGTGCGTATCGTTTGCCACGCGCCCCGGTTTCATACGTCCAGAAGGCGGCCACTGCCATAAGTGCTGGGAGCTCTACTTCGGTAGAGGTCCTGTCGCATAGCGAAAGAATCTTTCGCTATGCGACGGTGGGGCCAGCAGACGGTGCCCCGGGTGATCTTTACCTACAAAACAGCTGCAGTTGCAGAGATGGTGCGAGGGTTCGCTACATCCGATCAGGATCTCCTGTCGGAACGGGCAAACCCGCCTCCACCCTGCACTGCAGGGCCCAGGCGACTGGCGCATCAGGCTCCAACACTGTTCCGCGAATACGGAGCAGCAAAAACCCGGCTCATGGCCGGGTTTTTTTTCGCACGCAGAAAGGTGCTATCGCGGGTGTGAGTCGGTGATGTCCCGCGCGGCTACGGCGATCAGGCAGCAGTAGAACAGCCAGCCACCGATGCTTACCAGGAGCAGCGCGACACCAAGCCAGTTGCTGGTGGCATCCAGCGCTCTCGCTGTCGCCTGCAGGGTCACTCCGCACAGCGTCAGCAGCCGCATCGGGCCGAGCACGAGCTTCTGCGATTTGCTGAGCTGCGCCTGAACGGCCCGCGCGGAAGACCATGTCTCTCGACCGGCCATGACCGCAGCCACCAGGTACGGCTCGAGCCGGCCGCCCATGATGACGAAGAGCGGCATCAGGCTCAGCTGCTGTTCCACCGCGGTGGTGTAGAGCATCACAAGCAGCGGGCGTTTCTCCGCGCTGAAGAGGTCCAGCGGCAAGGTGGTGAGGGGTAGCGCCCCGCGCTTCCAGGCGCCGATATCGGAGCCAAGCATCGCCAGGACCGCCAGCGCATTCAGCGCAATGCCGATGACCAGGGCGAGCGGCGCCGCTACCCGAAAGAAATTACGCCAAGGCGACCCGGCACCTATGGCCGTGCCCAAGACGGGGCGGTCCCCGAGCATCCCTGCACGCCGAAGTGCGAGCGCCAGCACCAGGAAAATCAACGGCGAACACAGGCTGGCCAGGTGGAACGCCGCTTTACCCAAGATGAGCAGAATGCTCACCGTGGTGAACGCTGCCAGCAGCGTCAATGCGACAAAGGCGGGTAGCACCTGCACGAATAACGGGACAGCCTGCTTGATCCATCGCGGCCAATCCGACCACCGCGGCGTATGGGACGCCACTCTCACTTCCATCGTTGCTGCTTCCATATCCTCTCTTCCACCCAGGTGCTGCGCTTCTCGCGCGGGGTCATGGGTAGCTTATCGATCCGCAGCCAATTGCAACCTGTCTCGTCAGAGCGCCGATCGCGCCACCGGTTCCTTCGGCGGTCCGCCGCAACTGGCCAAAGGGAAGGCAACCTAGTCAAGCCGGCGCCCAGGGTCAACAGCCCCCTCTCGATCCGGTCCCGCAAGCGGCATGAATGGCCGTTTGCATTTACCGCGGCTCGTGGATGCTGAGCAGGTTCAATGAGGAATCTGCTATGCACAGAAATGATCACGCGCTGCAGCTCGTCGTCACCAGCGAGCCAACCACCCAGGAGCTCTACAACCTCCTCGGTCGCTACTGCCTACCGTTCGAGGACCTGGTGCTGACCAACATGCGCCAGGTACTGGGATCCGGGTACCGCAATGGCGCCTATCAGCTTCGCCGCTACTTCAACGGGGCTTTCGCCCTGGTGCTGCCTGTCGAGGACGGGCTTGTGACGGCGACCCTGGGCCAGGTCGAAGAATCTCTTTCGCTCGAAGCTGCCAGCTACCTGTGCTCACTACTCGCGCTGTCGCAGCTGATCACCGTCGCGCACAGGCGCAACGACCACGATGATCACTCCCGGCTCCATTACCTCTACTACGGATTACTGGAGGTCCTGAGGGCCGATCCGACATTCGCTGCGACCGTGACCGCGCCGCACCATCGTCCGCTGACCGACGAGGAAGTTCACCTCGGCGGATCGCTCGCGCCGTTCGCCTACCAGCCGGCCCTCGAGCGCCTCCTGGATTAGGCCACGCCCTTGCATTTCCGGTACGCCTGGAAAGATGAGGCGTATCACTCAACGTTGAGCAACCCTAACCATGGTCCAATCCCCACAGCTCGACCTCTTCCCTCTCGTCGAAGCGGCCTTCCGGAACTGCCCGGATCGGCCGCTGGCCAACGCGGAGCTCTATCGGCTCGTCGGCGCCGCCGCAGGGCTCCAGGACCGGGAGGTTCACGCCAAGCAGCCAATCGGCGCGGCCGGTCAGCCCCGCAGCCCCGTCACGCGCGAAATCCGCTGGCATCAGCAGACCCTCAAGGCCTGCGGCATCCTCGAGCGCGTTCCGCACGAGCGAGGCGTGTGGCAACTGACCGAAGAGGCGAAGCGCGGGATGCATCGCGCGGCGCCGCAGGTCACGCTGCTAGGGTTCAGCACGTCACTGGGCCTGGCGCTGTTTGGCCACTCGCCCCAGGCGCTGCAGGGTCTGGAAGAGCGCATCGACCTCGTACTGACCTCCCCGCCCTATCCTCTGCAGCAACCACGGGGATACGGTAATCCGAAGGCGAGCGAATTCACCGACTTCATCTGTCGCACGATCGAGCCCTTGTTGGGCAACCTTGCCAGCACCGGTAGCCTGGTCCTGAACCTGTCCAACGACATCTTCCTTCACCGATCGCCGGCGCGTTCCACGTATCTGGAGCGTCTCGTCATCGCCCTGGAAGATCGTCTTGGCCTGCACCTGATGGACCGCCTGGTGTGGGAGAACCGTAGCAAGGCACCGGGCCCCCTCCAGTGGGCGAGCCTCAGCCGGCAACAGCTCAACGTTGCTTGGGAGCCTTGCTACTGGTTCTCGCCTGATCCGCTTCGATGCAAAGCGAACAATCGGAGGGTCTTGGTTCCGCATTCCGATCGGCAAGCTAGGCTCATCGCGGCCGGGGGCGAGACGCGGCAGACCTCCTATGGCGACGGCGCTTACCGACTGCGCCCGGGTAGCTTCGCGGCGCCCACAGAGGGTGCCATACCGAAAAACGTGCTGCAGATCGGCCACAGCTGCAGACGCAGCCGTGAGCACCGGAAGGCGTTGATCGAATCCGGCCTACCGGCGCACAGCGCGCCCTTCCCCTTCGCCCTGGCAGACTTCCTCATACGGTGGCTGACCGAGGCGGACGACCTGGTGGTGGATCTGTTCGCCGGCCGCATGATGGTCGGGCGGGCGGCGGAAGAAGCCGGGCGACGCTGGATCTGCGTCGAGAACATCCTCGAGCACGTGATGGGCGCAGCGGCGCTCTTTCGCGGGTTCGACGGCCTGTGGATCAACCCTGCGCTCCAGCCTTCATCGCAGCTTTGAACGCCCGGCGATGGGTCGAACTCAGGCTTTTCGAAGACTGGCCCTGGCTACCCTGCTGCTGTCGATCAAACCGGAGCTCGGCAGCATGCACCTTCTTCAGCGAATCACCCAGGGCACTACGAGCGGGACGCTCCTCGCCGTCGGCTTTTGCAGCGCCATCAGCATCGCATTTTCCGCCGGCCCGCTGAGCCGATCGCTCTCCGGTGGCAACGCCGTCGACGGCTGCCCACTGGCAGCGGATCGGGCGGCGAGCTCCCAGCAGCTCGACGCCGCCAGCCTGGCAGCTTCGCACCCGAACTTGCTGAACGAGCGACCGGCCTCGCCGGACTGGCTCGATCACTCCTTGGCGGCTCTCTACTGCCACACCAAGTAGCTCAGCTCAGGCGTGCTCTGGCCGCCTATGACTTTCATCAATCCTAGCTCCCACCGCGCCCGCTATCCGCCGCCGAGGCTTCTGCTTGCGCTTAAGGTACTCGGCCCGGCACTGGGCAAACCACTCGCCGGCCAGGCGGGCGAGATGTCGATGCTGTGGCGCGGTAATCGAGCCGACATCGAGCAGGGCCAGGATGTATCCTTCCAGCTGCCCGTAGAGGCGAACCAGGTGGCCAAGGCCCATGACGGCCATCTGCTCGATCAGCGCGACCCAGCGCAGCCGCGCTTGGTGGGGAAGAAACTCAAGGTCTGCCATAACGCCTCCTTAAGGTCGTCGTACTACTGTAGACCTTCTCAATTCGGCCGCCATCCCGGTAGTAGGCGTCATCACCGCAAAAATAAGGGCCCGCCGGCATGACATTCTCTCCGGAGCAGCACATCCAGTTTCTGCTTGCCGTGATCGCCCAGGCGAAGCGGCTGCACGCCGAATCGTCCGACGGACACGATATGGATTGGCCTGATCTTGACGATCTGCAGCAGCAGGCGTGGGCGTGGAGCGCCTGTCAGAGCCTGGGCCACCCTCTTCAGCGGTGGCGCGCGGCGATAAGCGCCACACGGCAGCCCGGCCAGACGGTCAAGCAGCTGCTGTCGACCCTCCACGGCCCGGGTACCGCAGGACTCCAAGCTGTTCAGCGTGCAGGCTAGCCCGGGCGCTGGTGGAGCGCCTGGACGTTGCGACACAGGGTGGTCAGCTGACCGAACGACCACGGCTTAGGAAGGAACGAGGCCTTCGGTAGCTCCGGTGTCGCTGACACATCGCCGGACGATACGACGATCGAAGTTGCTGGCCAGCGCGCCATCACCTGCTTGGCCAGGGCCAACCCATCCATGGCTCCGGGCATTCGCACATCGGTGAACAAGAGATCCGGCGCTTGCGCCGCGGTCTGCAGGTGCCGCCAGGCATCGTCCGCCGTTGCGAAGGCAGTGACGTCGAGTCCTTCGGACTCGAAGATCTCGGTCAGCATCTCCACAAGAAGCGGCTCATCTTCAGCAATCACTACCAGGCACATCGAGGCCACCGCTAGAGGAAACGCATGCATCACCAGATGCGGACGGCGAGGCGTTCGTTCGGCTAATCCGATGAAGGGATAGCTAATCCACACGGCATCGCCAATAGTGCGGAGTAGAAGGCCTTATCGCTTATCGCGCGCTTAATTCACCAGCGGCGTGCGGCGCGCCTGCGGCTCCGGCTCAGCCCCCGGTGCAGCACCTGGCGCAGCACTCCGGCATAAGGCGTTGCCAGCCTCATCGGAGATGGCCACAAGCTGCGGGACCTTAGGGCCTGGCCGTACGCCCCACAGGCAGCCCTGGGCGTCCTGCAGCACAGCGCCGCGGCCGATCGGGTTGGCCACGGCCTCCAGGCGGTCGAGCAGGGGGAGTTCGTCCGGCGTTTCGGCCGCAACGGCTCCGGCCAGCGGCAAACTGGCAATCACGGCCAGCAGCAGCCCCTTAAGCAATCGTGCACCAGAACCAGTCATTCTGGGTCTCCCCCTTCATCTTCAACTGAACCAACATGGTCTTCGTCGGGGTCACCCAGGCCAGGGCATCCTCCCGCAAACGAAGCTTGGTGGCGCTCTGGCGCCAGTACATCTCATCGATGCCGAGGACGATCTTGGTCGCAACGGATGCGACGAAGTCCTCCGGAAAATGCGTTGGGCTTTGCGAGGCAGCCACGAGCATCAGGCCGAATTTGCGCGCCTCCTTGGCGATGCGGTTGATTGGGCTCTCGGGGTCGTCGTCGGCGTAGATGTGGGCCTCATCCAGGATCACGACGTCGACGATGTGGTCTTGCTCGCCGCGCTCGACAGCCGCCAGGAACAGCTCCTCCAGCCGAAAGAGCACGATCAGCTTGCGCTCCTCCATCGACAGGGCGTGGATGTTGTAGCGCCATACCGGATTGGTGGGGTCGAAGGGCGGAATCCCCGATTTGAAGATGCCGATCGCCTCGAGGTTCTGCAGCCGATCGACCACCGACTTCAGCACGTCGGTGCTGTCGTAGCGCATCAGGCTGTCGAGCTCCTTGCCGGTGGTGATCGCATCGATGTAGGCGGTATAGCTGTCGATGGCCTTGCGTTTGCTCTTATCGAGCTCCGACTTCTCCGCTTCTTCGTCGAACTGGCTTTGGCCTTTGCGCAGAGCCTGGATCACCTTCTTGCGGTGCCCCTGGGCGGCGCGGTTGGCGACCTCCAGGTAGGTGACGGCCTCGGCGCCGGAGCCCAGAAACGACTGCTGCAGGATGTTCTGCGCCATGCGCAGCGCGTCGCGGATACTAGGATGGGCCCGCCCCATGAGCTTCGGCGGCCAGCGGGTGATGGCGCCCTGGTACTCGATCTGCGGTACCCACCAGCTGTACAACGGCGCGCCCGACCAGCGCGCGCCCAGGGCCTTGGCCTCGTCCTTCTCGCCCTTGGGCACGTCGATGAACAAGCGATCGTCGTTGCCGTCAGTCATGACCACTGCGGCGCCTTCCTCCACAACCCAGGTACTTGGATCCTCCTGCCTGAAGCCGTACTGGGCGTAGACGTCGTTCAGCACATTGCGCAGGCAAGCCTCCTGCTTAGGCCCCATCTGGCGCATGCTGCGATTCATGGTGGCAAGAAAGGACTGCACGCGCTTTCGCACACCGCCGAAGTGCGGATCGGGGTTCACGCGAAGCGGATTGAGGCCGTAGTTGGTGCGCTCGGAAAAACGAACCTCCGACGCCCCGGGAATCGACAGATCGCCGTGCACGTCGAAGATGTGGATCCGCGGAATGTGCCTGCCACAGGACTGCAGCATGTGGCTGATCATCTTGCGCAAGGTGTAGGTCTTGCCGGAGCCGGACATCCCCACCAAGAGGGTGTGGCCGTTCACCAATTTCTCGCTATCCCACATGACCGGGACCTGACGATTCTTCTTTTGCTCAGCCGCGTCGATACCGAAGATGATCTGCATCAGGACGCCTTGTCACCGCGGTTTGGTCGGGCTTCTCCGCCAGCAACCGGCTGTGATGTCCGCATTAGATCCTGACGCGCAGCAGCGCGAAGAGCATTATCCTTCGCAGCGCTTTTTCTCTGGCCAGCGGCGAGCCCGAGGAGCACCAGGCTCACCGCGCCCACCGGTAGACCGTAGGTAAGACGCCCTGTCCAGCAAGAGGTAACGGCATCGACGAGAAAAATTGCTCCTAGCAGAGCGAGCGTTGCCGGGCTGGGCAAATGTCGCTTCCAGCCCAAGCTATCTCGGTGCGCCACTTCCAGAGCCGCCAGCGTCCGGACGCACTTAGGCGTGGTCTGCCGCAGATTCGACTTGTCCAGCGTCTCATTGATGAGTTCGAGTACCTGGTAGGCGTGACTGTCCGACTCGCCAGCGATTAGGCCTTTGACATGGGCGTAGCGTAGATGGCCAACGCGATAAAGACCTTCCGCTTTGGATCGAACTCGCTCCATGTGTGCCGCGAGAAAATCCACCTCTTCATCCAGCCGTAGCGAGCCCCTCGCCATGCGCTGGACTAGAGCCACAGCGTCAGGTATCCCAAGCTGAGTTAGCGAGCAGGCGAGTTCATCCAAATCAGCAACTTCGCTGATTGCAAGATAGCCGTCTGCATAGGGCGCAGTACTGAGCCGTAGTAGCCGGCGATGCATCTGCTTTGGGGATAGCTCGCTTTCAATCGGACACCACGGAAAGGGGTCGATACCTGCGCGCGATAGCGCGGCGAATACAGCATCTGTGTTCATGGACAGAGCTCCTTGGAGAAGCCCAGCATGGCGAAAGGGACTGCAGTTTCGAGCCGAGTTCACTCCCGCAGCGGGAGCGAACCCTGCTCATTCACCGCCCCTACGTACCGTTCCTGCCTTGACCCAGCAGCGCGATGGCGAAGCTCGGCACAGCCCGTCTGCAGATTCGCACATCCAGCGTCTGGCCAGACTCGCCGACCAATCCCAGGCGTACCCCGCCTTCAACCGCCGCAACCTTAGCCGCTGGCGCAGCTGTCTGATCGCTGCACGAAAGCGGTACCGGGTCAGCCGCATAGGTCATCTCTACGCGGGAGGCGATGTCAGGGTCTGAGCGCACGTCCAGGAGGTGAGCCTTGGTTTCGGGTGGCAGTGAGGTAAACAGCACCTCAGTCACCTCAAACCGCACACGCAGGATCCAGCGCTCATCCTGCGCGCGTCGGCGTATCGCGTTGAAGCGTCCGTGCAGTCCGGGCAATCCGACCATGTCACGCAGGGGGAGCCAAAGGCCGGTGCCCAGACTCAAGCGCGATGCTTCCGGAACCTGGCGTTCCTGATGCTCGCCATCAGGGGTGTCAGTGCCGAGCGCTCGCCCATCGCGGCCGTATCGCTCCGGCCAGAGCTCGCGGGGTGACACGCCGAGGCAGCGCGCGATGAGCGCCTGCAGGCCGACATGTGGTGAACGGCCGAGGCTATCGAAGATCTTCCGCGTCACACCGGCATGATGGGTAAGGTGCTCAAGGACGAACTGCCGCTGCTGCAGCCTTGCCTTGATCCAACGAAGCCGGCCTGGCTCAGTGCGAGGACATTCCTGCAAAGGCTGCGGGCGCGTCTCCCATTGGGCGACATGCATGCCGAAGCCCTCCATACCGGCCTGTGCCGCTGTGGCGCCGCTCAGCTGTTCGAGCAGTGCATCGAAGGCCTGCCGTGCGGCCTCCGACCACGGTACGCCATAACGCTCCGGGAAGAGCGCTTCCACGGTCACCTGAAGCGCTTCGGCGATAACCGCTTCTGCAGCAGGAAAGGTGCGCCGTGCGGCGGTCCGCAGGTTCGATAACTGATTGCTATCCGCGAGCTGCGTCAGATTGGTTCCGCGCTGAGTGAGCGCCCGCCGGATGGCTGGCCATCGTCTCTCCAATCGATTCGCTTCAAACCACTGGTTCGTCATATCTACTACCTCTGTTGGGGTAGATCGACGGTCCCACGAGTTTTCAAAATGCAAGTCCGCACTCCAGATACCGGGCTAGAGGGGTTAGAGCCTCGCTCGGTGCGCTTGTGACTTGCGTATTTCAAAAGGCTGACAGGGTAGGCATTTTCCTTAGCGAGTCGCCGACCATGCCGTCATCTTTCACCTGGAATATCGCGTTCCATTCCGGCTTCACCGCCGACAGCGACCTGCAAGCCGCACTCGACGTCGGGATAGCAATTGGGGTCGTCGCCGATCGAGTGACGCTCAGGCAGCAGCTACGGGCCCTGCCTGATCACCTGGACAGGGGTGGGAAGGTCTTCGTCGACTCAGGCGCGTTCACGGCTTTCCGCCGGCAGCTGGCCATGGATTGGCCCAGGGTTCTCACGCTCTATCGCGCCTTGTGCACCACGACCCTGCGGCCGGAGAACCTGAGCATCGTTGCCCCAGACGTAGTGGGCGATCAGCAGGCGACCTTGCTCCTTTGGCACCGCTACGCTCGGGACATACGGAGCTGGATAGACGCCGGCGCCAGGGTGATCATTCCCCTGCAGGCTGGATCGCTATCAGCCGGCGAGCTGCTGCAGGAGGTGATCGGCCTTCTGGGTACCAAGGCGTTCTGCGCCGGTATCCCTTCCAACCTCGCCGCAATGACCGCCGCCGACTGTCGTACGCTTGAGCACAACGACTTCCACATCCTGGGACGGGTGGTGATGACCGACGAGCTACGAGACAAGGTCGAGGCCCTGCTGACCTGCAACGCTGGGGCCACGATCAGCTCTGACGCCAATTGGCTGAGATCTCGCACCAGGCAGATCGCCGGCGCAGTGGAGATGCTGCGTGGCACCCCTCACTTGCTGCAGACCCGCCGCACCCGTGCGGTGAAGGCGCTGCTGATGCAAGATGCGTTTAGAAGCGTCGATCAGTTGGCGCCGCGGTAGAAGGCGGGCGCCGCACCTGAGCGGATAGGCCTACGCGTCGCTGGGCCTCAGCCGCATGAATGCGCCAGTCAACGCGCTGCCAACCGGCGCCCTGCTTGCGACCGCACCGTGTCGTAAGCGACCAGACCGTAGGCCAGTGCCACCCCGCCCGGTGCCACATACATCACCACCTGAGCCATCAACTGCGCCATAGCCTCTAGCTGCTGTTGCATCCGCTCGACCATATCGCCGGTGGCGTGCACATCCATCATGCCCACGAACCCGACGCTCATGACGAGCCCGATTGCGATGACGAATGCCAGCATCCAAGCGGCGTGCTTACGGACGGTATCGAAGCCGACCAGCAAGCCTACACACAGTCCCATGCAGATCGTGTAGTACCAGAACGTCCAGGCGCTGAAGCCAAGCTCCTCCCCGCCCTTGCCGATCAGCACGCTGAAAAACGCAATACCGGCCCCCAGGAAGGAGCCAGCTACCAAACTCCAAAACAAACGGCTAATCGCTTTCATCTCATTCTCCCGTGCAGACATCCTCAGCGGGCCATGCGGTGTCGCTGGGTGCCTACGAATGCGCTGTGCCCACCATGAGCCAGTCGCTGAGCTCGCGCTTGCTGCTGGCGCGTAACCCTTCCCTAGATCTTCCAGGCTTCGCGCATGTGGCTGTGAGCTCATTCGCACCCCAAAAGGGGGTGAACTCGCGCGACGCGCTTTCCACACATCATGAGTGGTGGAACAGGCGTCGCCGCCCATCAGAGGGATCGAGTTCGAGATTGCGTCCCGGTAGGACCTGGCAACCTGCATATTGCCGCCGACTTCGGCGCCGACGTCCGCCTTCTACCCTAATGTCGAGGTCACATGACAGCTCCAGAACCACTATGCCTATTCCTCTCCCGAGCCGATGCAGAACGGTTCCGGCCGGCGGCCGGCGGCCACCTGGTGTCTATCTCCGATGGGCCCGAAGACCTGGCGGTGATCGACGAAACCGAATGGGAGAGCGTCAGCTACCACCACTTCATCGACGCAGGCTTCGATGAGGAGACCATCGCGCTGTACGGCAGCAATTTCGAACGCACCTTTCGGGACTACCTGCTGATGCCCAAGGCTGACGCGCTGCGGGACCGCCTAAATACTCTGGCGCAGCAGCGCGCATTCGTCGTGATCAACTGCCAAGCAGGCAGATCGCGAAGCGCAGCAGCTGCTGCCTATCTCCGGGATCGACACAGCTACCGTCTCGAAAAGCCGACGCCTGATGCGAACATGTGCGTGGTCCGCATGCTCTCCCGCGACGCCTCGTTGATGGCCGCGTATCGCGAGGCCACGAGGCAAACAGAGCCTGCGCAGGCGCCTGGCGGCTTCCTGTCGATTATCAAGTCCATGCTCTCCAGGCTATAGGAGACTCCGCTCAGCAGGTGGCCAAGAGACGCCGGTATCAGCAAGGCGCCTGGCCACCATTAATCTTCAACGGCCCCGCGGCCACCTTTGTAAAGCTGCTCTCGGAAAACACGGTCTAGCAGCGCGCGATTCCGCACCGCCGCGGCCAGGTAGCGGGGCGAGATCTTGTCTCTCACCAGGCGATAGCCTTCGGTGGCCTCCCTGTGCAGCCAGACGTACGCGCCGATCTGGAATGCCAGAACTACCGAAGGCAGGATCGCCATCCACCAGCGCCAGCCGCCGGCGACGCTGACCACCACGCTTAGAGACATCAGGACCAGCCCCCATGCCAGCAGGCCTTGGCGGCCGGCGAAGAAAGGCCGCGCCGATAGATAGGCGTGGATAGCGCCGACGCCCAGCGCTTCGCGCCGATCCAGAGTCTGCAGCTGTTGCAGCACTCGCTCGAGGTCCTGTTCGGCTGGTTCGTTCTTGAAATCGGGAAGCATCCCATAACTCTCGTTGGGGGAGTTGTAGTTCGCGAAGACAACGCGCATCGCTCTGAGCGTTATCAGATAGCGTCAGCGAGGCCACTCAGATACGGACACTCGTTGCCAAACCTGCGTCGCCGCAGGGCATTCGGCAAGGCAAGGCGTGGGTGAACTGGAGACCTGGATTGTACCCGTCCGCTGCGTCGCGGGGATCACCGGACAGTTGGGCCAGGACCCGGTCTGCAGGCATCGAAGGTACCGCGTACAGATGGAATGTGGGGTTCACGCCCCCAGGCGGGGCGAACTCGGCCTTGCATTTCCACGGGAGGCGGCAAGCTAGGCTCTGGCAGCGCCATGCTGCAAATTGCCACCGCCAAGGAGCGATGCATGCCCTCACCGAACTGGACTCCCTCAACGCTCTACGACGCACTGGCGTCTGGCGTTTCTGTCAGCAGCTTCGCCTTCGACGTCACCCTCCTGGACCAGCAAGACGCGATTCGCGTCGTACTGCCGGCGATGGGCGACCTCAAGATCTACATCGCTGTCGTCAACGACGTAGTCGTGGTCGACTCAGCCCTCGTGCCTGCTGAGGCGGTCAGCGACGCCCAGGCCTTCAATGCTGCGGTCCTTTCATCCCGCAGCCTATTCCCGCTTTCCGCTATCGGCCTCGAGACCGACGCTGACGGCACTGGCCATTACGTCATGTATGGCTCGCTGCATGCCGGCTCCGACCTGGCCACCGTACTGACCGAGATCTTCACGCTGGCAACCAACGTGCAAACCGCGGCCGCGACCTTCCAATCGTTCTTCAAGCAGCAGGATTCCCTATGACCAGCCCCTCCATCCTCTCCAAACTCGTCACCCTGTTCCGCGGTAAGGTCACCGAGGCCGGTACCGCGGTGATCGACGCCAACGCGACCACCATCATCGACCAGGAAATCCGCGATGCTCGGGCAGCGATCGATCAAGGCAAGCGCGAGCTGGCCATCCTCATGGGCCAGCAGACCCTCGTGGAGCGCGAAATCGAGCAGCTGGAAGCGTCTATTCAGCAGGACGAGAAAGCGGCCCGCGCCGCCCTGGAAAAAGGCGCGCAGGACCTGGCAGAAGAGGTAGCAGGCCGGATCGCACGCACCGAGACCGCCCTCGAAGGGAAGTGCAGCATGGCTGCGGACTATGCGCGCAATATCGCCTCCATCAAAGGCAGCCTCGATACCTCGGCCGGCACCATCCAGCAGCTGGAGCAGCGTATCCAGGTTGCGAAGGCCCACCAGGTCACCCACAGCGCCCGGACGAACGCCTCTCTGGCCAGCGGACAGGCGAATGGCCGGATGAAGACCGCGGTTGACTCGCTCGCACGCATGGAGCAGCGCCTGCAGCAGCAAACGGCGACTCAGGACGCTGCTGAGCAGCTGGCCAAGGAGGCGTCGGGTGCTGATCTCGACGAGCGCCTGAAGAATGCCGGCATCACACCCGGCAAGCAGAGTGCAGCCGCCGTGCTGGAACGACTGAAGCGGCCGTCCGCCTGACACCAGCGGGCCCGACACGGGATCAGGTATCCGGGCAGATGTTTCTGCCTCGGCTACCTGACGCTCTAGATCCCTCCATGTTCAGCATGGCCCCATTCTAAAGAGTGGAACCACTGGCGAAACTTTTTAAAACGCGAATGTGAATGGCTCGATTCCAACTATTTCGCTTCAAAACGATAGGTTTGACGTATGAATGCTGACCATACTGAAGAACTTGCACAAGCTCGTCGTGAGAAGCTGAAAGCTCTTGCGCGGACGAGCCTTTGGTTTATTCCTTTTACCCTAGGAACAATGATCGCAGCTCTGTATGAGATGAATAATACAGAAGGTACTATGCTCTCATTAATGACTCTTAACGTGGAAGTTTGTTCTTGGGCGGCACCGGGTTTCGCTATGTTCGCTGTGCTTTTTCGGTTGCTTCTTGCTAATATGCAAAAGCCCTGAAACACCTTTGACGAAGATCATGCGTGCCAAGCCAGACTTCGTTGGTCCAACGCTGGACCCGTCTAGCAAGCCATTTAGCTGAAAATGGTCAAGCTTTAAAATTACTTTTTATCTTAGGACTCCTCTATATTTCTGCTGCTCTCTTGATGCTACTTGCCTACGTCGTCTTGGTGTTCACTATCATTCCACTGCACGATGTCCAGTCAATCGAGCAATTTTTCAACATCCTTATTACATACGTCTGGGGTGCGGCCTGCATCGTCGCGGTCATCGCCATAGTGGGCATCTATCTTTTTGTATGGATCGAAAATCGCAATGACGCGAAGGAAGAAGAGGAGAAATCCAAGCTCGCAGGTAGGGAGTGATGCCGAGATGATCCTAAGGGTGCTCATCGTTCTTATCTGCACGATAGCGGTCCCGACTATCGTAGTGCTGCACGACATTCAATCTGCAGAGCAGTTTGTCCGGATTTTCAGCATATACATGCTGGCAGCGATACTGGTTCCAGCAGTGCTTTACGGTATTGCTCGCTGTGCACTCGCCTGGCTAGACAGATAGACCAACCCCCGCGACGACCACGCCAGTCTGCGCTATCTCATGCCTGGTCACGCTTGGTGGGGTGATGCCCTGGCGCTCGTCACCCGGTTCACGCCCTGTCCCGGGGCGAACTCGCCACCCCTTCGGAGCTTGCATATTTACCTTTGCCGGTAGCGTGATCCTGCCGGCGACGCGTAACGGACCTTGCCGGCGGCCATCAGCCATTCCCACCGTCACGAGGATCCTCAATGTCACTCTTGCAACGTATCCGCAGCGCACTGGGTTTCAGTGCCATGCCTACCGGCCAACTCGTCGTAGGCTATCCCCTGGATTTGCGCGAGGGTCTTCCCCTCACCATCGACCCCCAGCTAGCCAGCGCCATGACTGGCCTGACGCTGGTCACCTTCCCCGGTGCGCAGCCCATTGAGAACATCGGCGTCATTGACCTCGGTGCTGGCGCGCAGCTCTACCGGGTCTACCTTGCCGATGAGGACTACTGGCTCCAGGTGCACACAGAGCACGGGCAGGTCGAGTCGATCGTCCTGTTCAATTACCTCAGTTGGTTGCCCATGGAATCGCAAGACCACCTCCTGCAGACCGCCGGCCCGGCTAGCCCCATCGGCCGCCCCACCTACCTGCTCGACGGCGTCACCTTCAGTCGCGACTGGGGTACCGCCGGCAATCAAGCAGAGCTCCAGAGCTTTACCGAGCGCTTTCCTCCAGCAAACCACGAACGGGACCAGGTGCAGCACCGGGCCATGCTCTACAGCCGTGACCTCGGCATTCCTGGCCGGCGGGAATTTCTGCTGTTCTCAGTCGAGGAAAACGCCCTGGGCGAGGTTTCCGTTTCAACCTCGCGCGGCCTGACGCTCTTCGCTCACGACCTCATCTGAATCAAGGATTGACCCATGCTCGACGCTCTGCAACTCACCCTGACCCTGTCCCTGAATCCGACCGCCCTGCTGGGGTTCGTCCTGTACGTGGCCACCGCCTGTGTCCTGCTGGCCCTGTTCCAATTCGCCTACACCAAGGTGACCCCGCACAACGAATGGGCGCTGATCCGGGCAAACAACACCGCAGCGGCCATCGCCCTGGGCGGCGCCATCATCGGATTCGCCTTGCCGGCCAGCAACGTCATCGCCTATTCCGTGAACCTCCTGGACTTCGTCGTCTGGGCGGTCCTGGGCGCCTTCATCCAGTTGGGCGCGTTCTTCGCGACCTCACTCGTGCTGCGGCCGCTGCGTACCCGAATCGAGAGCGGCGAAATCGCGGCCGGCGTCTACGTCGCGGCGGTGGCCATTGCCGTGGGCCTGATCAACGCCGCCTGCATGACGCCCAGCGCCTAAGGAAGAACGCCATGAAACGCAGTTCACGTGTCCAACTGTCCTTGCTCGCCGTAGCCGTCGTATCGGTCAGCGGCTGCGATGCCCCGGAGAAAGGCCAGGTCCTCAACAAGGTGGCGTCCTTCGACTCCGTGAAGCAGTGCGTCGACGCACGCATTCCGGATAACATCTGCGCCGAGTCCTACATGGACGCGCTGGCCGAGCACAAACGGCGCGCGCCCACCTATGACACCCAGGCGCAGTGCGAGGAAGACTTCGTCGCCGGCTACTGCGAAACGGCTGATGCCGGCAAGTTCGCGCCGAAATTTGGCGGCTTCGAGATCGCCGCCAGCGGGCGTGCTACCGAATCGCAGATCGCCGCGGCGCAAGCGGCGGCAAACAGCAGCCATGCGGGCGGCTCGAACGACGGCCTGCTCACCGGTCTGCTGATCGGCAGCATGCTCAACAACGGCGGGACCAGCCGCTTCAGCGAGCCGGTCTACCGCTACCGGGATGATCGCGGTGGCTTCGCCTCCTCCAGCCTCAATCGACGCATCGAGACGGGATCGCATTTCAGCAATTCGACCCAGGCTCGCACGAGCAATGCCTACACCGCGCCAGCGCCCCGGGTGAGCAGCGGCTACACGAGTCCGCCGTCTACCAGTCGCTATTCCAGCTCCCCCAGCACCAGCTCTACCAGCTCGATCGGCAGTAGTCGGTCCTCCATAAACACCTCCGCCGCTACCTCGCGTGGTGGCTTTGGCGGCAGCGCCGTTGCGAGAGCAAGCGGCTTCAGCGGCGGCAGCTTCGGCGGCTAGGGAGAACACCATGCAACGCATTGCTCATCAAGAACGACCAGACTGGCAGGCCCGGGCCGAGCGCAACGGTTTCAAGTTTCACACCATAGAGGGGGAGCGCTACTGGGACGAGCGTCACTACTACGCCTTCACCCTCGACCAGGTCGAGAAGGACCTCGAGGCGCCCACCGAAGAGCTGCACCACATGTGCCTTGACCTGGTAGGCCGTGTTGTACGCGATGAGCAGTTGCTGAAGCGCCTGGGCATCCCAGAGGCGTTCTTCGACCCGATCGCAGAATCATGGCGAGAGGGGCATCCGCACCTCTATGGCCGCTTCGACCTGGTCTACGACGGCAAGCGCCCGGCCAAGATGATCGAAGCCAACTACGACACCCCCACGTCGATCTACGAAGCGGCAGCGTTCCAATGGGACTGGCTTGAGGATGGCATGGCGCGCGGCCTGCTCCCCCAAGGAAGCGACCAGTTCAACAGCATCGAGGAAAGACTGGGCCAGGCGTTCCAGGCGCTGCGCCTGAAGCACCCCTTTTACTTCGCCTCCATCGACGGCTCCGAAGAAGACAAAGGCACCTGCGATTACCTGCGCGCTGTTGCCGAGAAGGCCGGCCTGCAGACCGAACACATCTACCTGCAGGAGATTGGCCTGCAGGAAGGTCGCTTCGTCGACCTGCAGGACCGGTGGATCCCCCACCTCTTCAAACTGCACCCCTGGGAGTTCATCTTCGAGGAAGACTTCGGCGCGGCGGTGGCCAAGTCGGACACCCAGTTCATCGAGCCCATGTGGAAGGCCATCATCTCCAACAAGGGCATGCTGCCGCTGCTTTGGGAGATGCACCGCGGGCACCCGAATCTGCTGGAATGCCACGTCGACACGACGCGCTCCGCCCCGGTACCGCCGGGCTGGGTGCGCAAGCCGTTCTTCTCGCGTGAGGGCTCGAACATCGAGCTGCACACCGCCAACGGCGAACGCGAGGTCGTGGATGGCCCGTACGGCGATTCGCCTCAGATCCTGCAGCGCTGTGCGTCGCTGCCACGCTTTGGCCAGGACTACACCCTGATCGGCAGCTGGGTGATCGGCGATTGCGCGGCTGGGATCGGTATTCGAGAGGACAGCACCTTAGTGACCAAGGATAGCTCGCGCTTCGTGCCACACCTTATCAAAGCCTGATCGGGTTAATCAAATAGATAGGACGCCTACTTGGATATCTGTTTTAAACTCATTGAAAAAGCCACGCTCTCAGAATGGCTATCATTTCTGGTAATAATACTTGGTGTCACGCTATCAGTCTTTTGGGGTTTTGTAATTGCATCAAACTTGAAGTCTTTCGACCCACCGCTGATATGCCGTAGCCGCATTTTCAGGCTGCTCATGTCTCTGCACGGTAAGTACCTGGGCATTCCTATAAGCGTCACGTTACTGATGGCAGGGTGGGTGCTCCTGGTAGATAATTTTCGCTTTCTAATTGTCTGTCAAAATCCCACGCAGCCAATGGACGTACTGGGTCTCTTTACTTGCTTTTTCGTTCCGCTCGTCTTATGGTTTTTTTTTGCTCGTGGTCAGGGATTGCCGTTCCGCCTAAACGAGTCTCTGAGAATGTCGTGGGATCGGAAAAATCAGCTACAACTGCATTTGAGCGGGCCTGTACCCCGAGCGATTTCAAAGAAATATATTCTGAAAACGGCACTTGAGCTCCACAGCCATCTCACCCAACTCAGAAGGCACAATATCTACAATACGACAGTATTAGAGAGTTGGCTTTTCTTGAGAAAAGCAATCACGGTCAGCCCCCGTTTGATTCAACTTCGCCAAAAGCTTTATTTCGCGGATCTTCACATTGCTCACTCCAGAGCAGAACATGTGCAAAATAAGCCAAAACGACTGGCGTTGCTATTCGTATTAAAGCTTCGGATCGTTGGTCGTCTTATCCTGTCGAGCCAAGAGATATATCAGCTGATGAGCCAGATATGTGTTGAGGACCTTATGCTCGACGGAGCAGACCATCATCGCAGGCCTCAGGGGGATGCCGAGATTTTTGTGCAATCTTTGTCACTGCTTGATAGCAGCTATAGATTTGAAGAACGGCCTATAAAAAATTAAATCTGGTCACAGTATTCATGTTGATCATCCACTACCCACACATCGTAAAATATTTCGTACCCTTCTCTACGGGTATCGAAATCAAATAAAAAAGCCCGGCAATGCCGGGCTTTTTTATTAATCAACCACTAGCCGTGCAAGCTCGGACAAGGCCATGAAGCCCCAGCCCGATCTCGTCGGCAGGCACATCGAGCCTGGCCAGCTCGAACCCGAACTGGCAGACCCGTGCGTAGCTGCTAACGCTGGGCACGGCAGGGGTTCGCAATTCCCGGCCGGAGCCGAGCATCACGATGTCCTCCGCCGGCGCCGGAGCGCCATGCGCCTTCAGCGCGTGCATCTGCTCATCAAGCGACCAGCCGAACAGCTGACCGTAGTGCTCAACGACCTCCCTGATCTGCCAGACCTCGTCCGGCCGAACAGGGAAGGCGCTCCAGTCGATCCAGCCTTGCAGCCGGAACACGATCTCCTTGGGGTTGCCCCAGGCGACCGTGCATTGCACCCGGCGTAAGGCAAAGGTACCTACGGCTGCCTGATGTACCTGGTCGCGAAGGTTGTGCTCGTCGAAGTCATGAACGTCGGCGATGCCCATCCCGACATAGGCGGTCAGCGTCGAGCCCTCGATAGGCCAGATGTTGCCGTTGGCGAAGCGTGCGTAGTGCATGGGTGTTCTCCTGGATCTCCAGCTGCGTCCCATAGCGGGGCGCAGCCGTCACGTCCGTGTGATGGTCAGAGGATGATGCGACGCGCGCTTGCCGGTACCGGGCGGGCGGCAGGTGCGTTCAGTTCGATCCAGTTGCACTGGTAGGTGCCGGCTATTGCCTGGCAGACCGGCACGATCCGCTTTGCCTGGACCAGGGATCCGGGGCCGGCAGGCGTTACAGGTGCGCTGGTGCAGCCGAGCAGCGTGCAGGACGCCAACACGAAGGTGAGGAGGAACAGGAGAAAGCGAGATTTTTTCATGAAAGGTCTCATCGATGGACGGACCTTTCCCCATACGGGGATTGGCCCGTATGGGTGGGAGAGTGCTGCAGAGCAGCTGAGGGTGGCCGAATGGCCGTCTGGACCGCAACGCATGTTGCAGATCAAGAACCTCGATTCTACGACGCGCCAAACGCTCGGTCCAGAGGCGTTCCAGGGCCACAGCCAAAACGCCTGATCAGTCCAGAAAGAGCTTGCGGCCTGACTGGGATTGCTCGCTGACCACCTTCGCTGCGGACGGCGGCTGCGCCGCGGTAGGTAGCTCGGGCGGCTCGGTCAAGGCGGAGCGCCTTGACCGAGTCTGCACCGCCGCCAGATTGGTCAGCGAGGGCGGTCCGCTCTCCACCTGAGGTGCTGCAGACCGCGCGCGCGCAGTCGCGGCGTAGGCCTCAATCAGGTCATTCTGCGAGCCACGTCGTATGGCGGTACGCCGGCTCTCCCACCAGGCAAGGCCTATAAAAAATGCTGCTAGCAGCACGGCGAGACATAAGGCTACCGCAAGAAGAAGCATCGCCTGTGATCGCCCGGCTACATCGGCTTCGGTAGGCACCGCCACGGCGATGTCCTCCAGCGAATCCTGCATGTGCAGATCTGTGGAAGATGGATAGGTGACGGATAAGAGCAAACCCGGGTTAGCCCTGCGCGAGCGGGTCATCTCATTGAGGGTTCCATTGCCCCCGGAAAGCCGCTGCACAGTTTCATCCAAGGTGAAGGTCTTGCCGGTGACCGTTCCGCCGAGGAAGTGATTGAGACCATCAGGATCCAGGACGCGGCACACCAGCCCGCTGGCGCGCTCGATGTACCGCCCTGGGCAGATTTGAACCTCATCTGATCCGTCAGACTTCGTCACTACCCGGTATTGATCGTCGGCGATGAAATACGCCCTACTGGCCCCAACGCTCGGCTGACTACGTGGTTCCAGATCTGGAAGTGCGGCAAGCACAGACGACGTAGTGAAGCCGAGCAGAGCGAAACAGAAAACGTGCAGTCGGGTCACCACTATGCTCCAGCCCCGTGATCAATTTGGGGCAGGTGCTTGCCCTGGGCCCAGATCAGATGCTTCTCGAAGGCGATCGCCTCGTGCCGCTCAATGAATGGGCCGTACCGCTTCTCGTCGACCAGAACGAGCCAGGCGCACCGCCAGGTCCTGGTCCAGGCGGCAAGCTTCGTCGACTCTCCTGCGACGCTGCGAATGGCGCCGAAGAACAGCCGTTTCAGGGCGCCGGCCGGTACCACGTGAGAAACCCGCTTGCGCTCAAATGACTCGAGCTGCAGGCCAGCAAAGCTCACTTCGTCCTGGAAGCCGGTCACCGTCCCTGCGGAAATCACGATGCGGCTGGGCGCTGCGGCCCGGCCGCCGGCAGATTGCCGATGCACGGAGCTGGTCATGCTTGCGGTCCTTCGTCGAGGAACAGGCGGCGCCCTGCGTGGCCGGTATCCATACCTATCCCTGCGGCCGCGCGCTGTTCGCTACCGACGCGCTGATTCTCCGGCACGACAGTAGGCTGGCGGAGGAGCAGTGGCGCAACTGGCTGAGGTGAGGCCGGCACAGCAGTAACAGGCTGGGGTTCTTCTGCGATAGGCGTTGCGGCCCCACCAGGCCCAGGTGTCCACCAGTGATCAACAAGCGACAAGAATAGGGATCCGAGCATCACCACTACGGCGACTACCTCGAAGAACACCATCAGCGCTGGAGAGAGATCGGTTGCTAAGGCCAGTCCGACGGCGAAACAAGCACCGGTCACTGGAACATATATCCATCCAGAGTCGTAGTAGTGTTCGAGGCACCACACCCAGGCTGACATGCAGAAGATGCCGAACGATCCGAAGACCCACGGTCGTACATGCTGATCGATGACCGATGCAGATGGCCAGCCAAGCCAGTAGAGCGCGAGACATGCTGCAACCGGCGGCAGGGTAGCGATCCCAATGAGGGTGCAGTGGTGTCTTTTCTTCATGAGTAGACCATGCGGTAGGTAGTCGGCGAGGTCAGTAGATGACCTTCTGGGTAATTACGGCCTGCAGCTCGAATGCATGCTCCGGCTTCAGCTCGACTTCGGTGACTTCAGTCCCTTCCAGCCGCAGCCGATGCTCTAGGTCCTCGCACGTCTTGCCCTCGAAGCCCTGGAGGTCGGCGGTCACCTTTGCCGCTTTGATCGTCACCATTACGCGCTTCACCATACTGCCTCCTCAGCAATCACTTCCAAATGGCCGTTCTCCCGCCGGATCTCCACCTGGTAATTCTCGGCACGCAGGGCCGCGGCGTAGTGCTGCGCAAGGTACATATCGGCCAGCTCTGCGCTAACCCGGCGCGTCCACTCTCCCACGTCACCGTAGTGCTCCTGGTAGGGCATGTAGCGGCCGTCCTCGAGGTTGAAGCCCAGACGGAACTGAGGCCTTTCCGGGTGTTGAAGCACCAGGTCGTAACGCTCCGTGGTGTAGCCGACCATGACCCGGTACAGCCTTTCGTTGGTCAGCACGATGCCCAGCTCAGCCAGAGCTGTTTTGAAGACCACCGCGTCGCTGTAGGCGACCGTAACCTGCCCTTTCACGATATGGCTCATGTCTGATAAATCCTCTTAACCCAGTTCCAGTGCCCGTCCGCCGTACGGCTCGACGATCGGGTCGAGCGTGTTGGCGCGGGTGAATCCGTCCTCGCCCAGGCGGCGAATGGCATCGATGTCGGCCTTGCGGGTCTCGCTCGAAGGGCTGATGTCCTCCAACGCCTGCAGCAGCAGGGTCTGGCCTACCGGAGCGTCGTGCTCGGCCGCCAGATAACGCGCATCGGTAACGGCTTGCTCGATCTCGGCGCCGGTGTACCCGTCGCTCGTACGCACCAGCACGGCAAGATCAAGATCCTCCGCCTCGCACTGGGCGATCCGTAGATGGATGTTCAGGATGGCCTCACGCTCATCCGCGCTCGGCAGGTCGATGAAAAAGCAGCGATCCCATCGGCCGGCACGCATCAGTTCCGGCGGCAACGCCGCGACCCGGTTAGCCGAAGCTACGATGAAGACCTGCTCACGGCGCTCCTGCAGCCAGTACAGGAAGCTGCCAAGCAGCCGGCGCGAGATCTCGTTATCGGCCTCGCCACTGGCGAAGGCCTTGTCGATCTCGTCGATCAGCACGGTGACGGGCGCAATCTGCTCGATCGTCTGCAGGGCCTGACGGAACCGCTGCTCGGTCTCACCCTGGTACTTGGAGTAGAAGCGATTCATGTCGAGGCGCACGAGCGTGGTACCAAAGACGCCGGCGGCGGCCTTGGCCATGAGGGTCTTGCCACCGCCCGGCACGCCGGCCAGCAGCACGCCTTTGAGCGGTAGGTTCTTCTCCCAGCCCACCTTGCGGCCGCGCAGGAAGCGCTTGAGCGGCTCCAGGCCGCCGACGGTATCGATCTCTACCGGCTCCAGCACATCCAGGCCAACCTCGCGCAGGATGTGGTGCTTCTCACGGCGGATCTCCGACAGGTACTCCTTCCCGTTGCGGCGGCTGTTGGCTGCCAGGATGAAGACGTTGCGCATCTGGGTGTGGCTCAGCCCCATCGCGTGGTTCGCGACCACGCCGCGTTCCTCTTCCGTGAAGATCGACGCTTCCGCACCGCTCCCCGTGGCGCGGCCACCATTGAGCGACCGCTGCACGTCTTGCTCCGCGGTCTCGATAACGGCGATGACTTCGGACCTTGTCATGGGCGGCAGGTCGATGTGGTAGACGAACTCCTCCGATAGCCCTTCTCGCCCGGCGATGACGTAGCTGACGCCGTATTTCTCGAGGGCACCGAGGCTACCCTTTAGGGCAGGCAGATTTTCGCTGGAGCTGCGCTGCCGGTCCTGAAAATACGGATCGAAGATCACCACGCCCCGCTTGGCATCCGGTCCTTCCGCGATCTGCTTGATCTGGCCTGGATCGGGTACCAGCTTGAACGGCATCTCGTGGTAATGCCGGCCCAGGTCGGCGGCGACTCTCTTGACCGCGGCGCGCGCGCGGGCGACTTCGAATGTCTTGAGGGCCACGACTGGGAAGGCGCAGCGGAAAGCCGCGGTAATGCGTTCGAGGACTTCGTTCTCTTGAGACACGGCCCAAGCTCCTATGCACAGTGGCGATGGAGTTAGGTTGTCATTACGGCGTAGAGAATAAGGCGCAGTTTGCGCCCTCAGCGGGGGTGAACCGGCAGGATCTGGCTCGATGCGGCCAGAGCAGATCCGGCCCTTACCAGGCCGCGGGAGCAGTAATCGTCGAACCAGCCCCCCTAATCAATCACCTATCCACAGGCGGGCAAGTAGGCGGCAAAATCAACATCTGGTGACCTTATCCCCAAAGGCCACCATATATTGTGTCTGTTCGGTTGCTGAGGGGCGGTGACGCCTACCTCTGTCAAGACTGTCTTGCCTAACGAGGAGGGCTTATCCTGTCGCCCGAATTATTGGGATAGAGCAGATCCACGACCTGGATCAAAATCCCCACTTATTGTGGTGTAGCTACCAAAAAACACTAAATGTAGTATCTGGAGACAATGGCCAGCTCATAAGAGGTGGCTTGGCAAGGATGCCGGAGATGAGGGTGACCTAGGTCATCCTGGAGAGAAGATACGGGTGGACTGCGACTAGCTTCCTAGGGCGCACCGCAGCCACCCGTGGCTCCGAAACGACACCGGTGAGCAGCATTTCGGAAGGCCGTATTTAACGCCCGACGTGATTCACACGTCAAAGGGTTTTGATGACGGTCGAGGCGCCGCTCACCCTCAAACTTGCTCTATTTGAGGGTCCATCTTCATGACCAACGTACCACTCCGCCGCTGTCGTATTCGGCGCATTCCTCGCGTCAAAACCGTGTTCGTTCACCGCTATCGGCGCTTCCGCTTCGGGCGCTGGGAGGACGTCTGCCAGCACTACCGCTGTCTGCCGCAACCACAGCTTGTCTTCGACTTCGGGGAGGACTGAGCATGGCCAAGCACATTCGCGGCAACGGTGACGGCAAGAACCGCGAGAACCAGTCCTACACCATCCCAGGCCGGGGCACTGTCCCGCGGCCTCAGCTGGTGCGGGAAGTCGAAGCGGGCAAGCACCCGCATTTCGGGATCGTGACCCGCAACGGAACGCCTTATGTCCGGGCGAACCCGGACGGGCGGAAAGGCAACAACGTCGACCAGGACTAGGTTCACCCAGGCCACGGATGGCCTACCACCTCCTCCGCGCAGGAGCACCTGGCGTGCGCATGATCGCTGCAAGCCAAGCTAAAGCTCACTATTCACACTGGCGCGGCCTGGGCGCTTTCAGGCACGCCACCCAACGCGGTCTGCATGAGCGCAGGTGCTACCTCCGACGCTTCGCCTGCGAGCCGCGGCTTGATCCGATCGGTGACGTCACGCGCTAGCGTGCTGATGACCGACCAATCGACCTGCAGCCAGTATCCGACGACGGAGCCGGTCATCGTGCGATCCAGCGGCGAAAGCCTGCCTTTCAACAGCAGCTCCATGTCGACCTTGAGCGCGTCAACGTGGAAGCCGGCCTTCTCCGACGTGATCCAGAAGCCTGGATCCTGAATGCGGAACATCAGGTCGAGGGTGAGGCGCGCCAGCTCGAGCAGAGGCTCTTGCGTGGCAGCAGCGTGGCTGCGGAAGCCCGCAATCTGAAGCTGCCGTGAGCGCCGAATGCGGTCCGCCCACGCCTGCTGCTTGGCAGAGCCACCCCATAGGTCAGGAAGTCCCGATTCGGCGACAGCCTGCGCCGCAGGCGCACACGCCCAGGCCGATCGCAGTTGCTTGGAGCAGTCGCTGCACAGCGAATAGCGCGCGTAGCGCTCTTCATCCTGGCGCGCCTTGCTGGATTGGTAGTGGAAGGATGCGTTGTCGGTGTGGCCGCACACGCGGCGCGTGGCAGCAGAGAAGTGGGTGGTGGTCATGGCTTGCTCCTTAAGAAAGCTCAAGCATCCCCTCACTTCTGAAAACGCAAGCGCTGCGCCGGCGGTCCCCTCTATCCACGCCCTGCACTGGCTCGAATCGACCCCAAAGTAGGCTTTTGACGGCACCACAATGGGCTATCGGCAATGCCTATCGAGCCATCAGTATGTCCCGCCTGCAGAAAGCTCTATCCGCCAATCAAAAAGTCTTGCTCGCACTTTT
This sequence comes from uncultured Pseudomonas sp., assembly GCA_963519325.1. Taxonomy (GTDB): domain Bacteria; phylum Pseudomonadota; class Gammaproteobacteria; order Pseudomonadales; family Pseudomonadaceae; genus Chryseomonas. The sequence goes on from CAUQPA010000001.1 coordinate 56,351, forward strand.
GCTGAGCGCGCTTGCCTGGACGAGCACAGCGCAAGCCGAGACATGCAAGCTCGATGGCGCAACCTACTTCTGGCTATACGCAAGCGGAGATACCAACGACACGCTCTATCGCTACCTCTACATCGAGGGGCAAGAGCTCTACAGCGTCGACAATATCGAGATTGAGCGGGGGGGCTACTTCACCGCCTCCAACGGCAAACGCTACCGCATTGGGGGAATGACCGACCGAAACTCCGACCATCAAGAGGTCTGCGGGGATTTCGGACCGACCTATCAAAGCACGCAGTCAGAAACACAACAGGCGAACTGCCCAGCGACTCATCCTAGCGGTTCCATCACTCAGCAGCGCACATTCGAAGTTTGGTCCGATGGCAGTCGGCGCAACTATTCCGGCTGGAACGAGACCGGCCGTAATTGCCAGGCGGTCTATAACTCGACGCAAACGGAGTCCCGCAATCAGGACTGCCCGGCGACTCATCCCCAGGGCACCATTACGCAGCAGCAGACCTATGAGGTCTGGTCGGACGGCAGCCGGCGCAATGATTCCGGCTGGAGGACGACCGGCAACACCTGCACCGCGATCTACTCGTCCAAGGGATCGGAGAGCCGTCAGCTGAGCTGCCCGGCCGCGACGCCGAGCGGCACCTGGACCCAGAGCCGCAGCTATGACCTCTACACCGACGGCAGCCATCGTAACGAGTCGGCCTGGGGCGACACCTCCACCTGCTACAACCGGACGCCAATTGCCGGCAACCTGGCGATCGCCAGCGACGAGGACACGCCGGCCAGCGGCACCCTGCCGGTGACCGACGACCACTCGACCTTCACCTACCAGATCGTCAGCGCGGCGCCTGCAGCCGCGGGTACCGCTCGCTTCGCCGGTAACACCGTCGTAATCACACCTACGGCCGATTGGAATGGCGCGACGTCGATGACCTACCGCGCCCAGGACCCCAGCGGCGCCTGGTCGAACGTGGCCACCGTGTCGATCACCATCCGGCCGGTGAATGATGCCCCTATCGCCGAGGCCAAGAGCCTGATCCTTGATGAGGACACCCAAGCCAGCGTGCTGCTGTCCGCAACGGACATCGACTCCCCTGCCCCTACTGCCTTCCAGCTCGTCGCCATGCCGCCGGCCGCGGTTGGCCAGGTCACCCTCGCCGGAGCCACCGCCACCTTCAAGCCGGCCAAGGACTGGAACGGCGCCACCCAGTTCACCTACCGCGCCCAGGATACCGCCGGCGCCTGGTCGGCGCCGGCGGCGGTCGCCGTCACCGTGCGGCCGGTAAACGACGAGCCCGTGCTGACTGATGTTTCGCTCGAGATAAGGACGAAGGAGTCCCTGCCGGTGACCACGCGGGCAGTAATCATCCGCTGACCGCTCCATAGGGGGAGTAACCATGATCCGTCGTTTGTTGATCGCACTGTCTGCTGGCGGCGCACTCATGTCGCCCAACTACGGCATGGCATACCCCAACCCGCCGACGCAGGGCTATCACCCGGAGCTGATGTCAGGAGCTGATTGCTCCTATGGCTACTTCACGACCCGCTCCGCGGCGAACGGATACACCGCGGTGCTTGGTCCGCCGGACGCATCGTGGATGGTCTGGGATGACTGGCCAGGATCGAAGTGGGGTGGCGATGGATCCGCGATCGTAGAGCGAGAGGGTAGGCGCTACTTCGTCGGACCATACTCTTCATCGCAACCGGACAGCGGAGGCACCGCGTACACCTGGTCGATCTGCCAGGCCGCAAACGTGTACTACGTTCGGACAGAATCCGAGAGCCAGCAGGCTAACTGTCCCGTCAATCAACCCGCAGGGTCGGTGACCCAAAGCAGAACGTATCAGCTGTGGTCCGACGGCAGCCGCCGCAATTATTCCGGCTGGAGCGAGACGAGCCGCACCTGCCAGGCCGTCTACAACTCGACCCAGACCGAGTACAGAAACCAGAGCTGCCCCGCTACGCAGCCCCAGGGCACTATCAACCAGCGGCGGACCTACGAGGTGTGGTCCGACGGCAGCCAGCGCAATGACTCCGGCTGGACCACCACCAGCAACACCTGCACCGCGGTCTATGCCTCGAGCGCATCGGAAACGCGCCAGCTCGCTTGCCCGGCAGCGACGCCGACGGGACCCTGGACCCAACGCCGCACCTATGACGTCTACAGCGACGGCAGCCGGTGCAATGAGTCCGCCTGGATCGATACCGCCACCTGCTACAACCGGACGCCGGTCGCCGGCAACCTGGCGATCACTAGCGACGAGGACACGCCGGCCAGCGGCGCCCTGCCGGTTACCGACGACCACTCCACCTTCACCTACCAGATCGTCAGCGCGGCGCCTGCAGCCGCGGGCACCGCGCGCTTCGCCGGGAACACCGTTGTCTTCACGCCAGCGACTGACTGGAATGGCGCTACGTCGATGACCTATCGCGCCCAGGACCCCAGCGGCGCCTGGTCGAACGCGGCCACCGTGTCGATCACCATCCGGCCGGTGAACGATGCCCCCGTCGCCGAGGCCAAGACTCTGAGCCTCGATGAGGACACCCAGGCCAGCGTGCTGCTGTCCGCAACGGACATCGACTCCCCTGCCCCCACTGCCTTCCAGCTCGTCGCCATGCCGCCGGCCGCGGTTGGCCAGGTCACCCTCGCCGGAGCCACCGCCACCTTCAAGCCGGCCAAGGACTGGAACGGCGCCACCCAGTTCACCTACCGCGCCCAGGATACCGCCGGCGCCTGGTCGGCGCCGGCGGCGGTCGCCGTCACCGTGCGGCCGGTAAACGACACACCTGCGCTGACCGATGTTTCGCTCGAGATTAGGACGAAGGAATCGGTGCCGGTCACCACGCGTGCCCGGGTCAGCCAGTGACAGCTCGCCAGCCTTGCATTCTGGAGATAGGCAATAGCCTCGACTGACCCAGTCACATGAGGCGCCCCATGGAAGTACTACGCAGCTCTTTCACTGCCGGCGGCGAGCGGGTCTACCTGCTCTTCCAGCCAACCATCAGGCGATTTCGCCTGGCCACACGTTGGTGCTACGTCGCGAGCTTTCTGCAGCTGCAGGACGCGACGGATGCCTTCGAGGCCTTGGAGCTTTCGGATCGGCCGGCGGCTCAGCTTGGACGGCTATTGGTCCGAGCGGTGCGAAAAACACCTCGATCGATACCGGGCTCCCGCCGTCATGCGATGTGGAGGATCAACCGCATCCTCGACTTCATCGACGCCCGCGCGTCTGGAACGGCCAGTTGAATCCCCTTCCACGGCGTGAACTCACGCCCCAGGGCTATCCCATGTCCCGTTTACTTGTCCCACTCCCCTATGCCGAGGTGGCTATGCCTTCGCGCCCAACCGCACCTGCACCGATCACGATCGTCGCTGCGGCCCTACTCCTCCTGCTCAGCCTCTTCAGCGCGCTGTCCCGTGCGGACGAGGTCGGCACGACCTTCAGCCAGAACTCCTTCATCTGCGACTCGAACTCACCCGGGTATTGGAACGGTGGACTGGACAGTGGCTGGAAAAACCACATCATTTCAGTCTATCGGCAATACCCCACCAACTTAGGTCGGTGCCCCGATCAAGGCGGCTGGACCTATTGGCAAGGTGACATTCCAAAGTACAACGATACTTATGAAAGCTTTCGCAAACGCTGGAACGAAGCGGCGGATGCCGATGTTAGGGACAAAGGCGGCCCGGCTGGCTACCAAGCAAAGTTCGATGCGGAGTGCCTCGACTCTGCCCGGCAGATTTACGGAAACTATGTCATTACCGCACGGTATGTTCACTACACCGGCAACGGGTGCGAAATCACCCGAGTCATTCCCAATACGCCACCAACGGCCCTGAATTCGACGGCCACGGTCAACGAAGACGCCATAGGCCGGTTCAACCTGCAGGCGTACGATTCAGACGGGAACATCGTCACCTATTCCGTCATTCAACCACCAAGCGTTGGTACCATTTCGCAGAGCACCTCGACTATCACGTACTGGCCGCCAGCGGACTGGTCTGGTACTACCTCAATGACCTTCCAGGTCACCGACAACCGCCGCGCTACCTCAAATATCGCCACCGTCACCATCGTCGTCATGCCGGTGAATGATCCGCCCGTCGTCCAGCCGGTTTCCCTGACCACGGACGAGGACACGCCGGTTGAGACGACGCTGTCAGGTACCGATATCGACTCGGCGCCGCCCTCCTACTTCGAGCTGGTCTCTCCGCCACTCAAGACCGTGGGCGTTGCAACCATTCAGGGCGCCAACCTGCGTTTCGAGCCGGCCAAGGACTGGAATGGCACAGCCAGCTTCACCTACCGGGCACGCGACCCCGAGGGCGCCTATTCGGCTGCTGCAAGGGTGACGGTGCTGGTGCGGCCGATCAACGATGCCCCGACCGCAACGACACCGCTGCAGATCAAAACGGTGGAGTCCAGGCCTGCGACGGTCCGCGCCCGGGTCACGACGCCTTGATGATGGGGAGCGAAAGATTCTTTCCCTACCCCGCATCTTCTGAGGACCTACCTGCCTGAGGCAGCCAGTGGCTACGTCGCCGGCCCGCTAGTGCAGGCTCACGAGCTTGCGTTTTCAGAGACGCCTGGAGGATGGGCTCAGTGAGGCGGCTGGCGCCTCGACGCACTGAGGCCCCTCCCCATGACCGCATTTCCCCGCAAGCAAGCTCCTGTCGACTTCAAGACTCAGTACAGCCTGAGCTTCACCGCCCAGGAAGATGAGATCGTTGTCGACTTCTTCTGCGGCGGCGGCGGCGCCGGGACCGGGCTCGAGATGGGCCTGGGGCGCCCAGTTGCGGTGGCCAAGAACCACTCTGCAAAAGCCATCAGCATGCACACCGCTAACCACCCGGCGGCGCGGCATTTCACCACCGATGTCTTCGAGGGCGACCCCGACACCGAGTGCGGCGGCCGCCGGGTGGGATGGTTTCACATGTCGCCCGACTGCACCCACCACAGCCAGGCGGCCGGCGGACAGCCGCGGCAGCACGAGATCCGCAACCTCTCTTGGATTGGGCTGAAATGGGCGGGCAAGAAGCGTCCACGGGTTATCAGCCTCGAGAACGTGAAGCAGATCCTGCAGTGGGGCCCGCTGATCGCCAAGCGCGACCCTGCCACCGGCCGGGTCGTGACCTTGGATCGTATCCCTCACCCGACGAAGCCCAAGAAGTTCGTGAATCGGGTAGCCGAGGTCGGTGAGCAGGTGCCGGTCCGCAACCAGTTCCTCGTGCCTGACCCCAAGCGCAAGGGGCAAAGCTGGCGCCGGTTCGTGCAGCTGCTGCAGGGCATGGGTTACGAAGTCGAATGGGAGGTCGGCCGGGCCTCCAGCTATGGTGCGCCGACTAGCCGCGAGCGCTTGTTTATGATCGCTCGCTGCGACGGTCAGCCGATCGTCTGGCCAGCACAGACCCACGCCAAGAAGCCGGCCAAGGGACAGAAGCCGCTGCGCGTCGCCGCTGAGTGCATCGACTGGTCGGTCCCGTGCCCGTCGATCTTCAAGCGCAAAAAGCCGTTGGCTGCGGCCACGCTTCGCCGCGTCGCCAAGGGCCTGCGCAAATTCGTCCTGGAGTCGGCTGATCCCTTCATCGTGCCGATCGCCAACTGGTCCCGAGAGGCGGCCGTCTCGGTGGGTGAGCCGCTGCACACCATCACGGCTTGGCCTCGAGGCGGATCCTTCGCGGTGGCAAGCCCGATCATCGTGCCGGCTACCCACCAGGGCGCTGATCGGGTGCACGACCCGCGTGAGCCACTGCCGACCGTGACGTGCGCCAACCGCGGCGAGCAGATGCTGGTCAGCCCCACGCTGATCGGCCTGGGAGGCCCGGCCTATGCAGGGAAGCCTGCCGACGCCGGCGCCCCGCTGGGGAGCATCCTGACCGAGAACCACCGCGCGGTGGTGGCGCCCACGCTCGTATCGGTGGGCTACGGCGAGCGCCAGGGGCAAGAACCGCGCGTACCGGGCCTGGACAAGCCGCTGGGCACGGTGATGGCCGGTGGGATCAAGCACGCGGTCGCGGCTGCGCACCTGGTGAAATTCCGCTTCGACTCCGCCGGCGCCGCGGCCGATGAGCCGATGCCCACCATCACCAGTGGCGGTGAATGTCAGCGCCCCGCCGGCGCGGCGCATGCGATGGGGGTCTGCACGGCGTTCCTGGAACAGGCGAACGGCGGTTTCAACACCACGCCTGCACACAGCGTCGAACAGCCGATGACCACTATTACCAACACGGGCAGCCAACAGCGCCTGGCGGTGGCCACCCTCGCTCATCTGCGCGGCAATTGCGATGCCCGCTCACTCGAGGAGCCGCTCCACACCATCAGTGCCTCGGGCCAGCACCACGGTGCGATCACCGCCTTTCTGTCCCGGCAGTTCGGCGGCTCCGTCGGCCAACGCGTCGACAAACCGGCGCCGACCATCACCGCCGGCGGCGGCGGCAAGACCTCGGTAGTCGAGCTGCAGCTCTCGCCGGAAGTCGAAGCCGGTGCCCTGCGCGTCGCCGCCTTCCTGATGAGCTATTACGGTGCGGATAACACGAGCCGGCCGGACGAGCCCTCCCCCACCATCACCACAAAGGACCGGCTGGCGCTCGTCACCGTCACGATCGGAGGTACCCCTTACGTCGTGGTCGACATCGGCCTGCGCATGCTGCAGCCGCGCGAGTTGTACCGCGCCCAGGGCTTCCCGGACTCCTACCAGATCGAGTTTGGCCATGACGGCAAGCCGTTCACCAAATCCGAGCAGGTCCACATGTGCGGCATCAGCGTCTCCCCGCCGCACATGGCGGCGATTGCCCGGGCCAACGACCCCTGGCGCGCCGCAGTGGCCACTCCGCAGCGAACAGCTGCGGCATAGCGTCAAGTCACCGATTCGGCCGGTGGCGGCGACGCCTGGCCGATCGAAGCAACACCCATTACTCAGGAGAAGAACGACGTGAACGACTCATATCAAGGCGCGATGGTGGAGGCGGCGCAGCGCCGTCGTCGCTTAGTGATGAACGCAGCCCAGAGCACCCGAGCGGAACAGCCGTGAGCGGAGCAACGATCTACGTGTCGGCCGAGGACCTGGATGCCTTGCAGGAAGCCGACGGTATTTTGTACGCGCTTTTTGAAGCCACGGACGGAGAGGCGACCAGCTTGAATCTTGCGCGCGATGGCCTCCGCCGTGTGATCGAAAAGACGCAGAAGGCCACGCGTGCCGCCGGCGGACGTCGTCTGGTACGGACCGCATTACGCTACGCGGAAACCTTTGAAGGAGAGGATCGTGCCCCAGATGGACTATGAACCGTATGCAGGAATCATCCAGCGGGCGCTACAAGCTCGCGGTACCACGGAGGGTGATCTCGCCCGCGATCCGAGATATCTCGCGCCCGGCTATGTCGTCCGAATGTGCGCAGCGCTGGCCAGGGCCGCTGCTGAGCGCAGCGGGCGCGACGTGGCGCTCGACGAAGTCATCCGCCTGGAGCGTACCTGCACCGGTGCCGACTACCACCACAAGCTGGCACTGCGCTGCGCCCAGCTCGCCGGTTGAGCGTCGGCTGCGGTCCACGATCCGCCAGCGTGGAGAACCGCGCGGGCAGAGGAGCGCCCTCGCTATTGAGGCCCCGCCACAGGCGGTTATTGGCACTAGCGCGTCGACGGAGATGGGTTACGTTGGCCACCACCTGGTCTTTCGCCTCACGGGAGTAGCGAATGAGCTCAAGCTGGATCCTCACCCAGTCTGGCAAGCAGTTTGACCTGCTGGCCCCTGAAGCCGGCATGGTGGTGATGGATGACATTGCCCATGCACTGGCGAACATCTGCCGATTCGCGGGTTATACCCAGACCCACTACAGCGTTGGCCAACACAGCGTATTGGCTAGCCACCTGGTGCCGCCGGCGGACGCGCTTCACGCGCTGCTGCATGATGCCGCCGAGGCCTATGTCGGCGACATGGTGAGTCCCCTCAAGAACCTGCTGCCAGGCTTCAAGGCGATCGAGGCGCGAATCTGGATGGCCATCGCAGCGCGCTTCGAGATCGCTGAGCAGATGCCGGCGAGCATCAAGGAGGCAGACCTGGTGCTGATGGCAACCGAGCGACGCAATCTGCTCCCGCCGGGTCCGCCTTGGCCGTCGCTCGAGGGGATCCAGCCGCTTCCCAACCAGATAGTGCCCTGGGCGCCGGCCTTCACGCGCCTGGCATTCAAAAGACGCTTCAGACAGCTGGTGCGGCTCAGTGGCAATTTTGCTCGGTTGCGCCAGGCGGCCGAGGCCTAGGCCACCTATGCACGGTGGCACGCTATCAGGCGGTTTCACCGTGTAAGAATCTTACAAAGGCGTAGCGGCAGCAGAGATCCGGCCAGGCGGTATCCAGAGAGCGAAAGAATCTTTCGCTGGCACTCCGGCCTAGTCCTCACCGCCAGCAAAGGGATAGGGATCGCCCCCCTGGCTTGCGGTACCGAGCGGACAGGTCACGACGTCCGCGAGGCGCGGCGCCCGATGACACAGGGAATCGTACAGCCGCTTGAACCAATCGCCCCGTTCCAGCAGCGGGACCTGGAACGACTCCTCGCGCTCGAGCAGCAGCCCGTTGCTTCCTACTCGCTGGTTGACGACCTTGTCGTGGGGCACCAGGCACGTCGCTTCCAGCCGCGGCTGGACGAAGGTCGGGATCGAGTGTTGATGCTCTGTCGGCCGCTGTGGCCAAGTCGCCATCTTGTCTGAGACGACCTTGTAGGCGCCTGGCTCGCCCAGCAGCTCATAGTGCACGCGATGGACGATCACCTGCTCTGCCGCGACCGCCCACCGATACACCACGGTGAACGGCTTGGCCGGCTGGAGCGTATCGATCAGCAAACCTACCCGCGCCATCCGGCCGCGCTTACTGCAGCCAATCGCCATGCGCTTGTTCGGCATCGGCCGGCGTGTGGCCAGGTCCACCCGATCACGCAGGAGCAGGCCCACCGAGTCGATCCGCAGGTTGATCAGCTGGACGTGCGGACCGGAGGCTGGACAGGTCAGGAACCGTGGTACCAAGTGGATGAGCATGAGCGGCTGCCTAGCGCGTCGGGGTGCTAGCCAGCCGAAACCTGCGAAGGAGATCGCTTGAACAGCGGATCGGCGCCCTCGAAGACGTTATCCGGCGCTTCCGGCCACTCACGGCGGATGGCATCGAAGTCGCCTTCGTTCCAGCAGCGCAGAAAGGTCATGCCTTCGTCGGTTTCCAGCGCGAAGGCGATCGCGGCCGTGGATGCGTCAGGTGCCTGGTCGACTTTCTTCAACGCGTCGTCAATCGCGGCAGCGTAGCCTTCACGGTAAGCGTCATCTGGATGGGCCTTGGTGGGGCCAGCCGTGGGGATCAGTGCACCGATCATGTTGTACAGGTCGAGCATGGGGCCGTCCTCGATAGAAGTGGTCCGTCCCAGATCAACGCGCTTTCCCACTTGGCAGCAAAGGCGTCGACCCGGGCGGTCGGCCTAGTGTGCAGCTGCCGCCCTCAGCGCAAGCGGCGATTCACGCCCTTCTTGGTAGGGGATTCGGGGGTTGCCCGAGATGCTGCATCGAGCTCGGCTTGGAGCTCACCAGGCGTGCCGGTGATCTCTGCCAGGAGCTGCCGGGCCAACGCGTGCGCATCGTGATCCGCCGCTGGCGCCGACCGAGCGCGCGCTGGCCCATCGATTGTCGGGCCCGGCGCCCTGGCACGAGGTTGAGTCATATTCACCCTCCGAAACGTGGGACGCTGACTGTCATTCCGGTAGCACGCGGCGTCAAGAGGACATCTAGCCAGCCGCCAGCACCGGGCGCCATCGACAGGCGCCGGTGGCGTATCAGGCCGGCGGGGTGTGCCGGCGCGAACGTTCCGCAGCCAAGAAGCCCTTCACCAGAACCGAGCCCCAGGTGTAGAGGGTCTGTCCAAACACCCCGTAGTAGAAGGTGAGTAGCCAGGGGCCGGGTGTAGGCGCGTCGAGCATACGTGCCAATCCGAAGGGGGCGCCGGCCAGGGATGCAATCAGCGCGAGGAAAAGGAGGTAGTCGCCCATCTGGCTGCCATGGCTCACCGGCGGCGCCACTGGCTCCGGGGTTTTGAAGGGAGTGGTGTCCCAGGTCTCGACCAGGCCCAGCGCGCTGCGGACGGCCGCCGGCGCCAGGGACACTTTCGGATCGACATCCAACCGCAGCACCTGGATGCCGCGCATCTCGTCCCAACTCAATCCGTAGCCTTCTGCAGCGAGCTGCTCCAGAGCGCTGATCAGCGCGGTATGGGTCGCCTTGCCATGCCACAGCCCATCGCGGTGATCGATCCAGATGCTTCTGGCACCTTGCGCCTGGGCGCATGCCAAACGGGCCTTGATGGCCTTGAGGTAAATGGCCGGATCGACTGGCAGGGTGCGACCGCCCCTGTGCTCGAGCGCGTATTTCATGGCTGGAATCCCGACTGGAAGAAGGGATCAGTATCAGCGCGCCACCTCGCCCTAGGCTGGCGATTCAAGCTTTTCCAGGGCGAGAACCGGGCCGGTACACACCCATTCAAGGGGCGAACTCGTGACTTTTTCGGCGCGGGTCTCGCGACACTGGCGGTCTGATACCCGCCACGAGGTTCCAATGTCCGAACACGACAACACGCTACTTCCCGAACTCATCCGCGACCTCATCAAAGAGCGGCGCGCTTCTCGCCGGCTGAAGCTGCTCAAGTACTCCTTCTGGGGTACCGGCCTGCTGCTGGTTGCAGGTGCGGTACTGGTCGAGCACCTGCAACTCGACGAGGCGGATGAAGCCAAGCAGATCACGGCCGTCATCCAGGTGCGGGGCGAGATCGCCGACGGCGCCGAGGCCAACGCCGCCGCGCTGAAGAAGGCCATCGGGCGCGCGTTCGATGACGAGCGCGCCAAAGCCGTGGTTCTCAAGATCAACTCGCCCGGCGGCAGCCCGGTACAGGCCGGCCAGGTGTTCGACGAGATCAAGCGCCAGCGCGGCCTGCATCCGAAGGTGCCGGTCTACGCCGTCATCGAGGACCTGGGCGCCTCAGGTGCCTACTACATCGCCGCGGCCGCCGACGAGATCGTGGCCGATAAAGCCTCGCTGGTCGGCTCCATCGGCGTGACGGCGGCCTCGTTCGGCTTCGTCGACCTGATGAACCGCGTCGGGGTGGAGCGCCGGGCCTACACCTCCGGCGCGCACAAGGCGTTCCTGGATCCGTTCCAGCCGAAGAACCCTGAAGAGACCGTCTTCTGGAACGAAGTGCTCAAGCAGACACACCAGCAGTTCATCCAGTCGGTAAAGACCGGCCGAGGCGATCGCCTAAAGGATGCCGATCATCCGGAGCTCTTCTCCGGCCTGATCTGGACCGGCGAGCAGGCCAAGCAGCTGGGGCTAATCGATAAGCTGGGGGATGTCGACTATGTCGCCCGGGACCTGGTGGGCGCCACCAGCCAGGTCGACTTCACCGTCAAGGACAATGCCTTTGATCGGTTCGCGAAGCGCCTGGGCGCCTCTGCTGCGCAGCAGCTGTCGATCGCGCTCGGCTTCAGTGGTGTGTCGCTGCGATGAGGAGTAGGGACGGCCGCCGGCCTCCCCAATAGCGATAGCCGCGCCTTACGATGCCTCAGGCGCGGTCACTATCTGTACCTGTCCGAATGAGCTATTTCGCCTTGCGCGCGGCATGCAGCTCTGGATTGAAAGACTCCAACCCGCGCGAGCCTAGGCGCCGCATCAGCTTCGCGTGCTCCTCCTCACCGCCCTCCCGACCCAGTGCCACATCGCGCCTGAAATCGTTGATGACATCGGCGAGCTTGGCCGGATCTTCCAGGTCCGCAAGCTTCACAGCGCGCGTGACCTCCGCCTCCTCATAACTGACCGTTACCACCAGCGCCCTGTCAGCCGGACGTGGCGCAGCTGTGGTGGTGTACGGCGCTAGAGCCGCTCTAAGCCGATCGATTCCTTGTTCCATGACCTCTCCTTGCTATGGGCAACGGTTACCGAGGTCATAGAGATCGCCGATCTCGCTTAAAGGTCCTACTGCGGTGGGAAATCTGAGGAAACGAGACTTTGGACGTGGGCTGGGCCTGACCGGCGTGTCTGCTGACGGGGGGCTAGGGGATAAGCCTATCCAACGACTGAGCTCCCGGCAGCCGCCGTCCCGATACGAGGGAACCCTTCGCCCGCGTGGCATTTGGAGATTGCCGGACAGGCAAAACCACTACAGGCGATTGACCGACCTGGATGTCAGCTTCCAGGCCGGCGGGCAAGCGTTTGACCTGGGCGATTGCCAAGCTGTTCAGAAGGCGTAGGCGCGCGACTTGAAGCGTTACGCGCCGGGCCCTCTGGGTGAGTCCGGCGAACGATGGAAAAGGAGTGCAAAAGGCCCAACGAGGCAGACGCCCGACAGCAAGATCCAGAAGGTGATGAACGTCGCCTCCCCTCGTTCATAGCGCGGCGCTTCAGCGCCGAGCGCGCCCTGGCCATACCACAGCAACAAGGCCACCAACGCAAGGCCTAGCGCCCACAGAGCCGGGGCGTAGTCCTGCCGGATATCCAGGTTGATGAGGAGCTTCCACAGCCACGCACCCGCGTTGCAGACGCTGGCTATCACGCAGAGCCACATCAGGGCGTAAAAGATGTCGGCATAGAAGGCGGGGATGATTTCCATTTTCTCTAGCTCCCGAGGTTAGCCGTCAGCTCGTAGGCGACGAGCCAATCGCTCCCTGCCTCGCCGGCGTCGCCCACAACGCCGCTATCCAGCTGCTCCCGCAGGCGGGCTGCAAGCTCTTCGACCGAATCGCACCCCATGTCCCCGAGCTCGTCAGTCGTTACCTCAATGCGTACCTTCATCGGTGATCCCCCCTATAGGCCAGGTGACCATCACACTGACATAACTCAGCGCTGCTGCGAGCGAGGTTCATACCGATCAAGGGCGCGAACTGGCAGTAAGCTCGCCTCCAACGCTAGCAGGGAGCAGCCATGCTGGATTGGAACGCGACGAGCGAGGCCCGAGCCTGGCGGCACGCCTCAAGGTACCCAGGAAAGGAACACGGAACATCGGCCAGCGCATCGGCAAGCGCCTGGCAAAAGTTTGCGAGCGCGAATGGCTCGTCTATCCCCTCTCCCGCGCCGACCAGGTAGTTCGGCGAGACTTCGACGACCAGGCTGGGATTTGAAGCTGCCTCGCGCCGCAATATGAAGCGGCCTCCCGAAAGCTCGCGGATCAGCCGCCCCAGCGGTATCCGCGCAAAGCTGCGAGCGTCATCGAAGATTCCGGCGAGCTCACGGATCCGGGCGAAGGGCGCGCGCCAGCGTCCCTCCTCATCTGCTCGCGCTCGCGCAGCCCTCTCCAGGTACCACCGTTCGTACTCCACCACCGGTAACCCTCGGTACAACACATCCTCGAGCTTCTTTTGCTCAGGACTATCGATCCAGCGGTCTCGGGTCTGCGACACGTAGGCAATCAGCAGGTTCGCGCACCCATGCTGCCGCAGGCGCTCAACCTGGTGTTCAAGTGAGGCGGCCGGATCCCACATCCACGCCGGCGCAAAGCACTCGATCTGTGCCGCGAGCGCAGCGGTCGCAGCGTGCACGTCAGCCAGTACCTGGAACCAGAGCTCTGCCGTGATGGCGCCGGCCTGGTGATCGAGCGGGAGCCGAGAGAGGCGGTGAGGCAGGGCCAGGGCCTGATCCACGAACCCAGGCAGCCGCCGAACGCCGAAGGTGTGGCGTTCCGCGGGGCGGTGGTGCCGCGCCCGTGCTTCGGCCTCTAGCGCGCGCTGCAGGATGTCCGGCAGCCACGGCAGCGCTGCGGCCATACCCCAGCGC
>CAUQPA010000002.1:0-36176 GCA_963519325.1 uncultured Pseudomonas sp.
ATGTTGCGCAAGAGCCCAGCGACCTCGTCGAGAATCCGCTCGTCGTTGGTCCTGTTGGCTTCGGCAAGGCGCTTTGACATGTAAACGTACAGGGCTTCGAGCCGCTGTGCTAGCTCGCCCCCCGTTTCCAGATTTAAAGCGTCTCTTAGCCCAGCGATGATGTTGATCGCCTTGCCTATCAACTGTCCCTTAAGCTGAAATTTTTGATTCTGCATAGCGCCCTTTGCTTGGGCAATACGGCTCAATCCGCCGTCGAACAGCATCTGGATCAAGCGATGCGGCGAGGCTTCGAAGACCTCGGACTGAACCCCGACGTTCTGATACTGGCGCAGCGCTGCGGCTCGTGCGTACATTTTCTCGCTACCTTGAAATCAACAGGTGGACTGTCTTGATGTTCAAGATATCGGCGCTCAGCCGCTGATCTTTAGTCAGAATCGTTTAGTCATCCGAAGATTTATTCAGGGCGTTCAGGGTGGTCAGGACACTGCTGCTAGTGCTATTTAGCTGAGCTACGAGGGTATCCATGGCATTGTACTTCGCTGTCAGGATATCGGTGAGCTTGGCCTTGCGCGTATCGAGCGTGGCTTGTTGCTCGGTAAGGCTTGTGAGTGTGCTCTTGATCGTCGAGGTCTGCTGCGAGAGCAGGCCGGTGCTGCTCTTGGTATAGACATCGACGACATCATCCAACTTGTTTAGCAGACCGGTTTTGGAAGTGAAGAAATCCTGGACACTAGCGGCATTTGCCGCGAGCCCGGAACTCAATTTGGTCGAATCCAGGCTCAGTGTTCCTGTAGTTGTCACAGTGATCCCTAGCTGCGACAGCGTCTGCAAGCTACCGCTCGCGGAGGAGTTACCGAATAAGGTGTTCTGAAGCTTGTTGACCAGGCTCCGGGTCATGGAATCACTGGCCAACGCAGCGCTAGAGGTAGACGTAGAGCCATCGTCGGCCGTAGTGGTACTGACCTTCGTCAGGCCGTTGATCGAGGTAATCAACGCATTGTAGCCATCGACAAAACTCTGGATGCTGCTTTTGAGAGTATCGGTATTGGTACCGACCGTGATGGTCGTCTGGCCTTCCTTCAGCAGCGAAAACCTCACGCCTGATACAGCGGACTCGATGGTATTGCTGGAACTGGTCAGACTCAGGCCATCAAGGGTGTAGCTGGCATCCTTTCCAGCCATCAGGATACTGCCCTTTCGGGTGCTAGAGTCGGCCGAGCTGCTATCGATGTTTAGGGCTTCGAGCCCGGATGAGCCGGACAGCGTAATCCCCGAATTGGCGCCAGTGGTGGTGGAGCTGAGGACCAGCTGCGACTTCCCATCCGCGCCGGTGATCAAATTCGCCGAAACACCGGTGGTGGTGCTCTGCTTGTTGATGCTATCGCGGATGTTGCTGAGGCTGGCGCCCTGGCTGACGGAGATAGAATAGCTACTGTCGCCTTTGCCGAGAGTCAAGGTCCCGCTATCAAAGGTAGTACCAGAGCTGATGCTGTCCGTTGCGACCTTAGCAGCGGTTGCCAGACTTGTTACATTGAGCGAATAGGTACCGGCTACTGCTGTGGAATCGACAGTGGCGGTCGCGTAGCTACTCTCTGACGACGTCGCCGTCAATCCTGCGAAAGATGTTGTGCTATTGAGCTTACCGATAGCAATCTGGAAATCGCCCAGCGCTGTGGTCAGGCTACCTACCGCCGAGAGCCGGGCGTTCTCAGAGGCCTTGAGACTACTGATCTGCTGCTGCTTGCCCGCAGTCTGCGCCGTCACCAGAGCATCGACGAGAGAAGTGATATCCAGCCCGGTTCCCAATCCCGTCGACGACTTGATCGTTCCTGAAGTGGAGGAAGCCGTAGTGGATGACGTCGAAGATATGGTGCTCATAGTATTCTCCAGATTTTTGACGCTACCAGCGGTGTCAGCTGGCATGAGCAAGACTCACGCCAACTCAGGCCTTTTCCCTGAAGAGTAGGTTGCTCGATTCCTTCAAACTTTCGGCCAATTTGACCGCGACCTCTGAAGGGATCTGCCGAATCACTACGCCGCTGTCGGTTGCGACAACCTTGACAATAGGGATACCGGACGCCTCGTCCACCGAGAACTCCAGATTACGATGAACGTTCTGCACATCGGAGCGAATACTAGCGACCGCCTTATCGAGGACGTCACGGCTGGGCTGCTCCGCCTTGAGGTCCTTATCCGTATTGGATTCCATATCACCACCCTTCGGCGATACCGGCAGCGTTGCCGGAGTCTGAGTGTTACCGACGGCGCTGGAGGGTAGGCCTGAGGTAAGGTTGATGCTCATCAAAACATCCTCCGAGAGAATTCACACAACGCGGAAAAGGGCGCCTTAGCGCCCTCCCCTCGTGCTTACCAGAATTACTGGAGCAGTTTCAGTACAGAAGCGGGCTGCTGGTTAGCCTGCGCCAATACTGATGTTGCGGCCGATTGCAGGGTCTGCTGCTTGGTCATCTCAGCAGTTTCCGCTGCGAAGTCCGCGTCCTGGATAGTACTACGGGCGGCGGTCGCATTCTCCGAGATGCTCTGCAGGTTGGAGATGGTGCTATCCAGACGGTTCTGCACCGCACCTAGCGCGGAGCGCTGGGAGTCGATGGTCTTTAGCGCGTCGTCGATGACTTGGATGGCCTTCTGAGCATTTTTAGAGGAACTGATGTCCAGGGACTGGATGGATTGTCCGGAGGTTGTATATACCTTACTTACTACCGAGTCAGCGGAGCCGCTGGTGATCTTGCTGCTGGAGGTCAGCTCGATTTTTCCGCCGCTGGCAACTGCAGTGATACCGCTGACGTTGGTGTTCATCGCCGATACGATATCGTTTAGCGTTGCGCCCTTGGCATAGTTCACGTCGGTACCGTTGATGATGACCGTACCGGATGCCGTGGTATTGCCGGCTGAGTTGAAGGTCGCTCCCAAGCTACCGCTGGCAATGGAGCCGGATGCAATCGAGGAACTGCCCTTAAGCGCGCTGGCACTCATATCGTTCAGTGTGAAGCTGACGGTTTCGTTGGCGTTGGCGCCGACCTGGAAGGTCATGGTGCCATTGACCCCAGCAGTGCCGTCGAGCAAGGTCTGAGCAGTGGAGCCGCCGCCAAAGGTAGTGGTGGTGGAGATCCGGGTCAGTTCGGCGGTAAGGGATTCGAATTCCTGGTTCAGCGAGTTGCGGTCATCGGCGCTGTTGGTGCCGTTGGAGGACTGAACCGACAGGACGCGCATGCGCTGCAGGATGTTGGTGGACTCCTGCAGGGCGCCTTCGGCAGTCTGGGCAATGGAGTTGGCATCGTTGGCATTAGCCACGGCCTGGTCCAAACCCTTGACCTGGCTGGTCAGACGGTTGGAGATCTGCAGGCCGGCGGCGTCGTCCTTGGCACTGTTGATCTTCAGGCCAGTGGACAGGCGGGTCATAGCGGTGGTCAGGTTGCTCGATGCGCTGTTCAGGTTCTTCTGAACGGTCAAGGAAGCGACGTTAGTATTGACGGTCATGGTCATGGTGAAGAACCTCGTGGATTAGGCTACTGCTTTAGCTCCTGGCCATGGGGACCGCCCGATGTGACCTGGAGAACCTTCGATATGGTTATCGTCCGGAAAGGCATTTGCTTTAGGCGGAAAATCGTTTTTTTACCATGCCGAGCAAAAACCGTTTGACTGAGCAACAAAAAGTTGCCTGCCCCCTATAACGGCCAAAATACCGGGATCTTGAGCGGGAATGTCTGTCGCGCGAATTTTCCAGGCGCCAAAAAGCACACTGCCGGCAAATGCCGGCAGTGTGCTTGCTCGAGAGCGCAGACGCCAAAGCGTCATGGTTGCCAAGCGCGATACCACTCTTGCAGGTTGTCACCTTCTAGCATCCAGTCCTTGCGTATCCGCTCTCTCAGCAAATCTCCCTGCCGAGCGCATTCGTCGAGATCGTTCACATGCATGCGGATCGCATCGATCCAGTCGCGATAGCGATTTTTCACTCGCGTGACTGGTAGATTGCCGGCGTAGCAGCGTAGATCGCTACATACCACTGGAAATCCGCAGATGCCATATTCGAGCAAGCGCAGGTTGCTTTTGCATTCGTTGAATTGGTTGTACTCGAGCGGCGCTAACGCCAAGTCCAGATTCAAACTGGCGAGCAGAGCGGGATAGTGGCCAATCTCCACGCCAGCGTGAAATTCCTTGACGTAAGGACGTAGAGAAGGCGGACACATGCCTAGAAAAACCCAGTCGACCTCATCCGAAAGGTCCCTGATCACATCGTGCAGCAGCTCCAGGTCACCGGTGTGCCCGGCACCTCCGGCCCAGCCTACCCGAGGCTTGGTAGAGGTCCGTCGTTGGCTAACAGGCAAATTTCCCCACCACTCCAAATTTAGCCGATTGGGTGCTATACGAATGTCCGGGTGAAGCTCGGCGAAGGCTTCGGCCAAGGGCTCTGTAGAGACCACGAAGCGATCCGTATAGCTCAGAGCACGGCGTAGCGACCGCAGGATGTCCCTGGGAATATCTTCGCGGTGAATGCTCTTCAACGGCAAATTAGGTAGGTAATCGTCCAGTTCATAGACGGTAAAGGCCTTGGAAAGGAGCTTCATGCGACGCATCGCCTCCAGTCGCTCATCACCAATCTGACGCTGCAGCACTACGACATCGGGCGCATAGCGCTCCAGATCGGCTACGTGCATTAGATGCTGGGTCATCACTCCCTCGATGAGTCCGGCCTCGCGCTGGGCATGGAAGGGCTGGATGAGACGATAGTGACCACAACCGAAGGTATCGGCGTAATGAGCCATGACGACGGGGACAGGCCGCCAGACCAACGGCTTCCAGCTCAACTGGGTATCGGTGAGAGTGAAGCCGCCAGGCGCCCGCACCAGCGACAAATTGACATTGTAGGCGGAATCGCGTGCGATCCTAGGCAACCATCGCGCGTAGAAATGATCCTGGAACTCAACGGTCTGCTTGACGGGATCAGCACCGTGCAGCAGTACCGCGTGAGGTGTCCAGACGATTAGATAACCTGCCTCGCCCAAACGCAGGCACAGATCCAGGTCCGCCCCCTCTCGCATGAGAGGGTCCTCGGTAAAGCCGCCTATCTCCTGGAAAGACTGCGCCCGGATCATGAAGCAGCCGCCTGAGACGGCGCTGTAGTTCTGATCGACTTGCAGCCGGTTCATGTAGCCCGGGGAATCCTGCGGCTCGCCGACGAAGGCGCGTCCAGCCACCCCCTGCAGACCGAGAATGACGCCGGCATGGGTGATGCGCCCATCAGCATCTACGGTTTTGGCACCGACCACCGCAACTTCTGGACGCAGCGCATGGTTGAGTAACGCTTCCAGCCAATCCTTGCGGAAAACCGCGCTGAGCGGGTCCAAGATAACCAAATAGCTTCCCGTCGCCTCGCCAGCGCCAGCATTTAGCAAGGCCGCCGGCTCAAGGGGTTCTTCACTGCGCAGTACCCGGATCCTCGCGCTTGCCAGCTCATCAATGCCCAGCAACCACTGACGGACGGCTGGTTGCGTACCAGCGTTGTCCAGCAGGAGTACTTCGTAGTCCTCGTACTGGGTTTGCTCCAGCACACTCATGACGCAGCGCTGTGCTGCAGCAAGACGATCCTGCACTGGAATCAAAACGGAAACCCTGGGTTTTTCGCCACGGTTGTAGTGCAGTCGATAGCAACCCGGAAGGCTATCTAGCACCTCAGCGTGGTCATAGCCCCGTGCTCGCAGGTGTCGAAGGATGGCCTCACGCTCTTCGGTGCGCGGAACAACTTTCAGGGCATCACTGATCAGTAGCGGCTCGGATACATGACCGAGGCCTGCCAGCCCACCCTCCTCGACGAGACGCAAGAGGAAATCGAGTTCAGCGGCGTCCGCTGCTGCTTCGGTGAAGCCACCCGCCGCCAGCAGTAGATCGCGCCGCAACAGCCAATGCCGCGCCAGGCCGCGGGGAAAGCTCAAAAGCAGATCAAGGTTGAAATCGGGCTTGAGAATGAGCTCCAACGCACCCGTACCGCCGCGCTGGAGACCATCGGCATAAATGGCTCGACAATCTGGCGCCTCCAATAACTCGAGCGCACAAAGCAGTAATCCGCTATGGGTAAAGGTTTCGCCAGCCTTGACTAGCAGGCACCAGTGGCTATCCATGTCCCGAATTGCCTGGTTGTAGGCCGGCACCCAAGCGGAGCCCCAACCGGACCGCACCTCGACACTCGGCCGGCCCGCCAGAGCGTCCTGCAGCATGGCGGCCTGGGTGAGCACCATGACCCTTATCCGAGGACCGACCTGGCTTTCCAAACGCAGACTTTCCAGCGTCAGCCCTACCGCCTCGACGTCACCGTCCTGGTCCAGAATTACAATGCCCAGACACAGGTCGGCGTGGCGCACGGCCAGATGGGCAGCGATCAGCTCTTCTTGAATCCGGGTAGGCCGACGCTTCTCCATCCATAGGTCGATACTATTCGATCCGCTCCGGCTTATACCTAGCCGGGCCAGCATGGCATCTTGTTCGGCAGCGACCTGAGCATTGCCCAGATTGCCATGACGCTGATAGAGGCGCTGGTAAAGGGTGCCAAAGTTCTTTTGCTCACGCCTGAGCATGTGGTCCGTCGTGCCGGACTGACGCATATGCACTTCCGCTGATACCTCCGGCACGTGGTAGAACGGCAAGCGCTTTGCCAGGTGCAGCAAAAGGTCCCAGTCTTCGAAGGCAGTCAAGGACTCATCGAACCCACCGATGCTCGCAAGTACCATGCGCGGGTGGGCGAAAGTGTTGACTGGAATGTAGTTCTGTACGAAGAGCCGCTCCGACTCGAATCGCTCATGCCGGTAGGGCTGAAGTCGCTCTATCTCATGACGCTTTCCATCCTCAAGACGCTCTATAACATACTCGACACCTGAGTAGACCACTGCGTCCGGCGTTAGCCGAAGCGCATGCGCCAACTGTGCAAGGTGGTGAGGACGATAGAGATCGTCATCGTCGAGATAGGTTACATAGCGGCCTCGGGCCAGTCGCAGGGCAGAATTGCGGGCAGCGGAAAGCCCTTGATTGCGCCCCTTGCGAAGGTAGCTGACCGGTACTGACAGTGGCGCGAGCAAGGCTTCTACCGGCATGCCCCGGTCGTTCACCAGAATGATCTCGAAGTCGCGGAAAGTCTGATGCTCAAGACTTGCCAGCGCGTCTTCCAGCAGGTCCGGCCGGTTGAAGGTGGTGACGATGACACTGAACGTCGGCTCGTAGTCTGTACCAACGGTATCTTCCAATACCTGAATGCGACCCGTGACATTCGCTCCGTAGACCTGCGCTTCGTGCGCTGTGCGTAGCGCGGCAGCGAGTTCGCCGAGTTCCTCCAGCGTCTCGCTCAATCGCACCAAGCCCAGCGCTCGCCCCTCGTCACCGCCAGGTAGATCCGGGTAAATTCGCTCCACGGGATAGCGATCGAACATATCCCGCGCAACTTTGGCTTCGAAAGCTCGCGTCTTGGCGCTGGATAGACTTTCGCCGTGCTGGCGCCACTGGCAAAGTACGGCTTCCACCTTCTTAAACCGGGCGCTATCAGCAAGCCGGGTCCACATCTGGAAGTCGTGGCAGCGCACGAAAGCGGTGTCATAGCCACCATATTGGACATAGAGCTTTCGGCGAACTGCGGTACCGGGATTGGGCAGGCAATTGCCCCGAATCAAAACAGGCAAAAGTGACTGGCCATGGAAATCTGCGTACTGGGTACGCCAGACTTTGCCAGGCTGCATGTCATCGAAGATCTCTAGATCACCATAGAGAACGTCAACATCGGGAAACGTCTGGCTGGCCTCGCGCAGAGCAGCCAAAGCGTCACGTGCCTGACGGTCATCGCTGTCGATCCATACTATGAATTCCCCACGGGCCGCTTCGATACCGTAGTTACGTGCTGCTGCACCACCGCTGTGATCGGTACAAATGAGCCGCAGTCGTGGATCATCAATGGATCGGATAATAGCGAGGGAGTTATCAGTAGAGCCATCATCCACTACCAACAGTTCAAAGTCAGGATCGCTTTGCGCCAAGACCGACTCGATGGCCTCACGCACATAACGCTCTCGATTGTATACCGGCATGACCACACTGAAGGTCACCGTGGGCTCGCTAAACGTGATAGGAGGTTGCCTAGGCCAGGCTAACCCTAACAGCTTGATCGTTTGCTCTAAATGAGCAAAATGCCCCCAGCGAGATAGCGCGACGCCCTTGTTGTGCAAACGCTCTTCAGCACTTAGAGGCTGAAGCGTTAGGCTACCTGATTCACTATTGATCGGCTCGACTAAAGCACCTTGAGTATCCAGCCACTCATAGAAGAGGCTATGATCATTAAGAAAAAGTCGTGCCCCCTGTAACATCATCATGGCAACACTGCCAACAGCCTGCTGCCGCGCATGATTCATAAATACATAGCCACAACTCTGAAGTTTGGCCGCATAGGCATCACGGCTCATAAAATCCATCAATGGCTGGAAGGCCTCGCCGAAATAGCTACGCCCCCCTTCAAGCACTTGCTGACGATAAGCCATGTCCCCATAGCTAAGCGGCACCACAATCTGTCGCCCTTGCCAATCTACTCGCTCGTGGATGTATTTAAATACCTCAAGATGATTGTTTTCCGGCGAAGCGCTATTACCTACTAACAAATTAGGTCCTGGCGCCTGCTGCCCGAGAACACCATAGTCCGTCTCTGGACAGCCATAGCTCCATATGAGGTGTTTGGCTTTGAACCAGGGGTGTCGGTGTCGGATTTTTTCATATTCCGTTTCAAGGCAAACGAAATGATGAATCTTGCCTAGTAAGAGACGGGTAGCTTCGGAGGGCACTTGAGATGCCGGAATTGCATGCTGATCATCTCGTGTGCCATGTGCCCTCGCAAGCGCCTGGCGAGTTTCGGCGAGTAGCCGACCTTGGGAAGCATCGTCCAAAAGAAGGTCATAGATATCGTATCCCCGACCAATCCAAATAACTGGCTTGCCGAAAGGAACTGCCTCAAGCACCGGCAAAAAATATCTCGGCAAGGCATGGAAGACGACGGATGTACAAGCAGGATCCATCACCGCCAGACGTGCTTGCTCTAACGTACAATGCTGTACTGGCGTCTGCCTGATGTGGCGAATCTTGGCGATCTGATCAATCACGAAGACTCGGTGAACACCCGGCAATAAAGCTTCAAAATCTCGATATGCCAGATCAATGAATTTATCGTCCGGCGTCAGATGAAATATATAAGGATCCGCTTTTATAGTAGTCAAAGAATTTTCCTCAGGAGCGGCGCCGAATGACTCGACGCAACAACGTTATAGCCGGCCGAGAGCCAACTCGAGACTATAGGCAACGCGCGCCTGATCGGCCGACTTCAAATCCGGCCATAGTGGCAGACGTAATAAACGATCGGCCTGACGTTCTGTAACGTCGAGAGCGGATCCTAGTCTACCGTAACGAAGACCAGCGTTGGCGGTATGCAACGGTACATAGTGGAAAACAGCTCCTATTCCATCATCCCTGAGGGCGTCAAGCACTTGCTGACGATGCTCGATATTCTCGCCAACCAAGACATAGTAAATATGGGCATTGTGCTGGCACTCCGTTGGGATGCGAGGACGCCGCAACAAACCCTTTTCTTCAAGAGGCTTTAGCAGAGTATGATAACGCTCCCAACACTCCATACGTCTTTGCGTAATAGTTTCCGCCTGTTCCAACTGTGCCCACAGAAAGGCAGCTGTCAACTCTCCAGGCAAGAAGGAAGAACCTGCCTCCTGCCAAGTATATTTGTCAATTTCGCCACGCAGAAAACGGCTACGATCAGTACCCTTCTCGCGTACGATTTCAGCTCGCTGGACAAGTTGTCCATCGTTCACTAATAAGCTGCCACCCTCACCACACGCAATGTTCTTTGTCTCATGGAAACTATAGGCGCCCAAGGCACCCAAGCTACCTAACGGTCGATTCTTGTAGAATGCCTGAACACCTTGAGCCGCATCTTCAACCACAGGTATACCGTGTTTTTCCGCAATCGCCAAAATAGTATCCATTTCACAGGCAACACCTGCATAGTGAACAACTACAATAGCCCGGGTACGCGAAGTAATTGCCTGCTCTAGAAGTTGCTCATCCAAATTCATGGTATCTTCGCGAATATCCACAAATACGGGCACTGCTCCCTGTAGAACAAAAGCGTTGGCCGTCGAAACGAAGGTAAATGAAGGCACTATCACCTCATCCCCAGGCCGAAAATTCAGTAAAATAGCCGACATTTCTAAAGCAGCAGTACAGGAATGCGTTAACAGTGCCTTGACACAGCGACTATGCTCTTCCAGCCAGGCGTGACACCTCCGACTGTAAGGACCATCGCCAGCAAGCCTACCCGAACTGATGGCCTCGAGAAGATGCGCCTGTTCGTTACCGGTTAGATAGACTTTATTGAAGGGTACTCGGGAAACAGTCACGGTGTACTACCCCACTACAAGTAAGAGCGCCGTTAGCAACAGGCTTAATCAAAGCCTCAGGAAAGCTTAGCGCTGATTAACTGGTTGATTCGACGACTCTTGTCTTCCATCTCACCCTGGCTATCATAGCGCAGAAAGAAAATTGCCAGTCGCTCCGATAAATAATTACTCACCCGATGACCCGAATTGTACAACACCACCCGGTCAACTATGTTCGATTCGATCTCAGGCTCCAGCCGTATCCCTTCGAAACGGCCGTTAGCCGCAGCTAATACGCAATGCCTGCTAAAATAAACATCCGTGGGCGTATGGTGCGGCACTAAGCACTCATCAGTGATTGGCAGACCAAGATAAGTTCTCACGATTAGCTCTGAATATGGGACCCCCGTGCGTGCAAGCACTGGGACTGAGTATAGATCACCAGGCATACGCCGTGTGTATTCTACGATCTTGAAGTCGTTACCGCGCACGAGAAACTGGCAATGCAGAAGCCCGTCTACAAGGTCCAATCGTGCCGCCAAGCGCTCTGTTTCAAGACGCAATGCAGTGAGAACCGAATTCGCTGCCGAGCACGGAGATGTGGAGGTGGTAACCGTGTAGGGATTCAAGTAAGAGTATTCATTGTCAGCGAAGTCAAATACTATCTTTCCATCTCTAAGAATACAGGAATGGCTATGCAAAGAGCTCTGCTCAAAAAACTCCTCTACAACTATCCGCCCAGCACGCGAAATAGCGAATGCTGCGATCATCGCATCATTTAGCTGCCCAGGATTATCTACCCGCAAGATGCCTTTACCGCCAGTTAAGTCAATAGGCTTGACAATAAGCGGGTAGCATAACCCCTGCAATCTGAAAGTTTCTTGATCCGCGACTCCCAGACTGATACTACGCGGAGCTGAAAGATTCAATTCGATGCAAAGCGCGCGAAAGCTGTCCTTGTGATGCAACTGGAGCGTTTTGACATAACTGTCATATCCCGGCAGCCCTAATTGTTCTGCCGCGTAAGCACTGCTAATCATCGAGAAGTCATTGGCGCTAGGACAGATAGCATCAACCCTGAGCGACTTTGCTAGCTCAAGAATGGCTTCTGGATCGGAAAAATCCGCAAGGTAGGCCCCATCGCCGAAGCTGTGGCCATAGGCATTGGCGAGATTCCCCGAAGTAAAAACAGTAAATCCAAGTCGCTTTGCAGCCTGAATGAGGGGAATGTCGCTATGACTGCCGCCTGCGATTAACAATTTCTTGGTCATGCCAGGCCTCCAGCGCCCAACTTTATCCAAGTGGTTTTTAGATTAGAGTAATCTTGAAAGGCAAAAAGCGATTTGTCGCGCCCTATCCCCGACTCCTTTACCCCTCCAAAGGGAGCAGTATTGTCGTCATCGCCATAACTGTTGACATGGACAACACCCACCTCCAGCCGCTGGGCAACTTTCAAAGCCTCATCAAGATTACTAGTCCATATGGATGCTGCCAGACCGAAAGGCGAGTCGTTGGCCAGCGCCAAGGCTTGCTCCAGACAATCAAATTCTTGGGTAACCAGCACGGGACCAAAAATCTCATCGCGTGCCAATGGCGAATCGGAGGGCACATCCATAAAAATTATAGGCTGCACGAAACAATCTTCGTCAGATAATCCTTCACGTCGCCCAACCTGATAATAACGATAACCCGCTAAAAGCCCTAATTCAATATAACCTTGAACACGATGATACTGATCTCGACCCACCAAACTTCCAACTAGAGTATTCTCTAGGAATGGATCCCCGGGCGCATAAAGCTGGGCCTCAGCGAAGAGCAAAGAATAGAACTCTTCACTTACCTCACGATGAACGATCAACCTAGATGGAGCAGAACAAATCTGCCCCTGATTGTAGAACATGCTTCGCGCAAGCGCTTCAGCAGCAAGTGGCAAACAATCGCAGTGCTTACTAACAATGAATGCGCTTTTTCCACCACATTCAAGTCCGACTTTTTTCATGTTTGACTCACCCGCACCAACCAGAATCTGCTTACCAACTTCGCTGGAGCCAGTAAAGAAGATGCCGCGAATCTTTTGATGAAGCGCTAGTGCCCTTCCAGCCACCTCACCTACTCCGGTCACCACGTTGAAGATCCCTTCGGGCAGGCCTGCCTGCACAGCCAGCTCAGCAATGCGAATAGTTGAAAAGCTGGACTGCTCCGCAGGCTTGATTACTACTGAATTCCCCATTAGCAACGCGGGACTGGTTTTCCACAACGCTATGACAAGAGGATCGTTCCAAGGTGTAATAATGCCCACAACCCCCAAAGGCTCATGAGAAATGAACGATAGTTCCAAAGGGGATCGGCGATTGTGTACGGCGTGAAATTTGTCCACTGCCTCGGTAAACCAACGCAGCGCCTCCAAAGCTTTAGGAATAGAATCTTCAACAAAATTACGGTAAGCCCTACCCGTTTCAAGGGCATCCAAGTAGGCCAGATACGGTATCTCAGCCTCAATCATAGCAGCCCACCGGCGTAGCACAGATTGCTTCTCAGAAACGTCCAAATTACGCCAATGTCCTACTTGATAAGCTCGCTCAGCATCATTTACTACTTGATCGACGTCTTGAGCATCGCAGGCAAAAAGAAAAGGTAAACGCCTACCGTCAGCCGGACATTTTTTTTCCAGACGCCGCCCTGCCTGCGGTTCGAAGTACCTTCCTCCACTGAAGGGTCGATTCTCGATGGCAAGGCCGGAAAAACGTTGATGGACCGAGTTGGAAAGCATAGGGGCATCCATAAATACAGAGCGAATTAGACTATATAAACAGATCGTAATCATCTGTCGGACTGGGGAAACCATGCTCGAGTTGTTGCTCGATGGTTAGATTCGACTGATGACGAATACAATGCATCCGGCAATCGCGAGACGGATCCAGTCGATCCATAACCTTGGCACGCTGATCACCGTGCCACATATCCCTAAAGCTAGTCTGGCTGATGTCGCCGATCTTTTTGCTTTCCACACCACGAAAGTAAGGGCACACATAGACACCTGACGGAGTAACTAGTGTACGCAACTGAGCTACTGCGCAGCGCCGATAACTCTTTGGTTCAAGTCCTATGCCACCACTCAAGGTCTCACGCAATTTTACAGCTTCAATAACTGAAAACTGATCGTCATTCAATGCACGACAACGATCCAATTGATCATAAACCTCTTGTGCGATCTCGGCCCTCTGCATAACGGAAAAATGATTCACGTCATACATAGGCTTTACCTCGAAGTAGTCGCAGCCAATCGACTTAGCCAATACTGCTGCCTGGTAAATTTCATGCACATTTGTTTTAATTGCACGAATTTCCGGCTTTTCTGCCAACGTAGTAAACTCTTGAAAACCGTAACTGCCCTCAGAAAATACCATAAAAGAATAGCCAAGCCGCCCGCGCTTTGCTTGAGCGTAGGCACGCATATTGTCTATGGCCATATTGAACATGGATTTTCCGGTTCTCGAAGGACGCAACCGATTGAACGTTTCAGAAGTACCCGCATCCATCGATACTCGAACCCAGTCGGCGTAGCGAGAAGTAACCTCAAGATGCTTCTTCAGGTAAAGACCATTGGTGGTAATACCAATACGAACCCCTGCCTCGCCCAGCGTATTGATCACCCAACCGATGTCAACATGCATCATAGGTTCGCCACCACCAATCAATATGACGGCCTGAACTCCCGCATCAACCATTTCCTGTGTCAGACTTTTAATACGTTGACGCTCAATCTGTCCTTGATTTAGTAAGGAGCCACTGATGCAATCAGGACAGGCAAGGTTACAGGCGGTCGTCGGATCGAACTCCACAACGAAAGGTGCAGAACTAGATGTATGCCAATCGATGCTCATCAGATGGTTCTGAACTGATCGCTGATTCAACTTGCGCTGTACATCAATTGGGTTTGTGCCGCTGGACACAACGACCGACGTTTCTCCAGAAACATTCGGGCCAGCGCTAACCGGCACATGGGTCACGTCTAGCACGTCGATGAGTTGTAGCTTTGCGTTCATCGCGACCCTTTGAAAAACGGCGATAGATAAATCATCGGCACTGGTGGCTTATCTCTTGAGCAAATAACGCGAAACCGCGCACATTTTGACGCGCTTCTCAGCTTAAGCAGAAATCGTGCCCATAAGGGGCCGCCCGACCTCACTTCAACCGAGCTAAAAGCTCGACGGACGCCCAATGGAGCGATAACGTAGTCTGTGGCGACGCATCTGCTCAGCTTCATAGAGATTACGTCCATCGAAGACGACAGCATCCGCCAGTTCGCTTGCCATGAGGTTGAAGTCCGGTGCTTTGAAACAGGTCCAGTCCGTCACCACCACCAGCGCATCGGCGCCGCTCAGGGCCTCCTGCTGATTGGCGCAGAGCCTGAGGTCAGGGCGCTCGCCATAAAGTCGGTGACATTCATCCATGGCCTCGGGATCAAAGGCCTGCACCCGCGCGCCGCGCGCCCAGAGCCCTTCGAGCACGTCCCGACTGGGGGCTTCGCGCATGTCGTTGGTGTTGGCCTTGAACGCCAACCCCCAGACGGCGAAGGTCTTACCTGCTACGGCGTCGCCGTAGTGCGCATCGATCTTGTCCAGTAGGCGACGCTTCTGTGCTTGGTTGACAGCTTCCACCGCCGACAGGATCGCCGTTGTCCCACCGACCGCCTTGGCAGCAGCGCAAAGTGCTTTAACGTCCTTTGGAAAGCAGGAACCGCCATAGCCACAACCGGGATAGATGAAGTCGTAGCCAATCCGCTGATCGGCACCTATGCCCTTGCGAACTAGCTCGATGTCCGCCTGAAAATGCTCGGCCAGATTGGCCATCTCATTCATGAAGGAGATCTTGGTGGCGAGGAAGGCGTTGGCTGCGTACTTGGTCAGCTCCGCACTGCGCAGGTCCATCAGCACGATCTTTTCGTGGTTGCGATTGAAGGGTGCATAGAGTTCTTGTAGCAGCTGGGCGCCTTGGGGGCTGTGCACACCGACGATAATTCGATCAGGGCGCTGACAATCCGCCACTGCGGCGCCTTGCTTGAGAAACTCCGGATTGGCGATCACCTCGACCTGCAAGTCCTCACGTCTTCGACCCGCGAGTATCTCGGCGAAACGCACGCGCATCTCATCGGCGGTGCCTACCGGTACCGTGGACTTGTTAATGACCGTCTGGTCGCTATCCATTCGATTGGCGATCAGCTCAATAACCTGCCTCACCTGACTCAGATCGGCGCCACCGGTGGTATCGCAGGGAGTGCCTACGGCGATGAATTGAACTTGAGCGTGAGCCACGGCGCTGCCCAGATCGGCTGAGAACGCCAGGCGCCCCTCTTCGAGGTTGGCCCGCACCATTCCTCCAAGGCCCGGCTCAAATACCGGCATGATCCCTTGATTCAACCCTTCAACTTTGGCTTGGTCAATATCGACACAAAGCACTTGATGTCCGACACTCGCAAGCACTGCAGCCTGTACCAGCCCGACATAGCCAGCGCCAAAAATGGAAATATTCATGAGATCCCCTGCAGTATACGAAAGAGCAGGCACCGGCCGGCTGGACGGCTACACACCGAAATTGAACGCCACCGAAATCCGGGGCCGCGCACCTTTGAAGCGACGTACAGCATGCATCAGCCACGACGGGAACATCACGAAGGTGCCGCTGGATGGCGTGACGGTGGTCGAGTAGCCGGCGGTCAGGCAGCCTTCGATGCGCATGCGCAGCTCGGGATTGTAGACCGAGGGCATCAGGCCGCGGGGATCGACGAATTCCAGCTCACCGGCGCAATCGGCGTCCTGGGCGCCGCCATCGTCCACCCAATAGACGCCCGACCAGAAGGCCCCGGGGTGGCCATGCAGGGCATTGCCCTGCCCGGCTTCGTTGACGTTGGCCCAGGCGTTGTAGCGCCACTCGAAGGCCGGTTCGATGAGGCCGTGCTCCGCGGAGTGGACGGCGGTGAGTTGGGTCGCGAAGGCCCGGGCAAAGGCGGCGAGCTCCGCTCCCGGGGAACCTGCCCAGCTGTCGAAGTCATGGCTGGATTGCCAGCCGCCCTCGTTGCTGTGATGGGTCCCGGCGTCCTGTTCGCGGCGTGCCAGGATTACCGCGCTGAGTTCGGCATTGAGCCGCTCGGCGTCGGGATGGACGAGTTGCGCCAGCGGCGTGACGAAGAGTTTCTTGATCTCGATGTTTGCCGTGTCGAATGGCTGGCTCATGACGGCTGGCTTCCCTTTCAGATCTTGTCGAACAAGCTTAGCTGGGAAACCTTGGCAAAAGCGGCCTGGGCGGCCTCGAGCATGGTTTGCTGTAAGGTGAGCTTCGAGGTCGCCTCGGCCATGTCGGTGTCGCGGATCGACGACTGGTTGGTGGTATTGGACAAAGACAGACTCTGGTTCTCACTGGTGAGCAGTGTGATGGTCTGCTGGCGAGCACCCAGGGAGGAGGTGGTCTTGTAGACCTGGTTCATGCCGTTGTCGAGGTTGGTGATGGCCGAGGCAACGGCACTGCGGATATTCAGCTGGGCCTGCGGATCGTTGGTGGTGGAGGTATCCAGCGCCGTGCGCAGATTCTTGATGGTATCGAGAATGTTCTGTGTCTGGTTGCTACTGCCGCCCAGGGTGAACTCGTCGCCGCTGGCAGCCGCCGAACTCACGCTGAATTGGGCGCCGTTTACGGTAAGGGTAGCTGGATAAGAGCCACTCAGGGTGCCGCTCGACAAGGCGCTACTGCTAGCATTGGTGGGCAGCGCATAGACTTGATAGTCGGTAGCCGAGGTGAACTTGAGCAGGACCCCATTACTGGGAAATGTCGTGCTGTAAGCCGTTTCATTGCTGACCGTACCCCCCGTGATCTGAGCGGTAGAGGTATTGGTCGCGCTGCGAGTGACGGTGAAGGTCTCTGGCTTGACGCCGAAACTGAAGCTATAACCCGAAACCAACGAATTGGTATCCGCACTGTCGTCCGTGGACTTAAGAGAGACGTCCAGCGCCAGCTCCGCACCGCGAAACTTCACGGTCACGGCATCGCCGGTAGTGGTTTCGTAAGTGCCGTTGCCGCTCACCTCGCTGGTCACGTCATTGCCGCTGCCGTCCAGAATCTTGAACTGGGTGCTACTGATGACGTTCAGGGTATAGGGCGCACCGCTGCGATAGCTGCTATTGAAGGCGCTCTCGTCAGTTACCGTTCCTTGGGAGAGGAAGACCCGCTGGGTGCCATCGACATTGGGGTTGGATGTCAAACTGGAGGTAGTCAAGTCCGCGTTCTTGGCGCTCTCGAAGGTACTCCAGCCATTGTCGCTGATGGCGAGATTAAGGGTATCCGCCACCTGGACGGACAGGGTGCTCTGATCGCCTTTATAGCTATAGCTGCCGTCGGGATTCTTGACGAACGGCTGGGTAGTGCCACTGCTACCGGCGAAGATGTAGTTGCCGCTAGCGTCTTTACTGTTCATCAGCGAGAACAGCTGATCCTGGATGTCGCCAAGCTGGTCGCTGATGGCGCTACGATCGTCATCGGTAAGCGATCCGTTCCCAGCCTGCACCGCCAGCATCCGGGCATTCTGGAGCACGTTGGTGATGGTTGACAGCACGGACTCCTGGTTGGTCAGGGCGTTGGTGGCCGTGGTCATATTACCGCTGTACTGGGTCAGCAAGGTTTTCTGCTGCTCAAGCTGCAATAGCCGCGCCGAGCCGACCGGATCGTCCGCCGGAGTCTGGATACGGACGCCACTGGAAATCTGCTCCATGGTCTTGGTCAGGCTGGAATAGCCATTCGAATAGCCCGTGGTGCTGGAGGTGAACATCTGGGAAGTCGAGATACGCATGGCCGGCGTCCCCTATCAGAAGGCTTGAATCAAGGTATTGAACACGGTCTGAGAGATCTCGATGATCTTGGCCGAGGCGGTGTAGTACTGCTGGAACTTGATCAGATTGGCCGCCTCTTCGTCCAGGTTCACGCCAGATACCGAAGATTGGTTGGTCTGCGCCTGGGTGAGGATGGCTGAGGTAGCACTGGCGTCCAGGCTTGCCTGGCTGGTCTGGGCCCCGACCGTTTCCACCAGGCTGCTATAGGTATTGGTCATGCTGGCAGTGCCCACCGTGGCGGAGGTCTGTAGCCCCAGCAACGACAGCGCATTGGTGTTATCGGAGCTGCCGCTGGTGTTGAATGCCACGCTGAAGGTGTCTCCGTTGGAGGGATTACCGGCAAGCGTTACCTGAAAATCGAAGGCACTGGGCACCGTCGAGCCGTTGGCAGCGATGTTCACCGTCACCTTGTTGCTTTGGCCGGCGACGATGGAGCCCGTACCTATGCTGTTGCCACTGGCGTCGTAGACCGTGTAACCCTGGCTACCATCGCTGGCGGCCGCAGCGTACTTGAGTTTGACCGGCATGGCGTTCTGTACACTGGTAGCGAGGTTGCTCGCCGAGGTGCTGTCATAGACGCTGAGTTGGGTCGTCAGGGTCGGCGAGCTGACCGTACCAGTCCCGATGTTGCTGGCGCTGCTGGTAGCAGCCAGCGGAGCCGCGAAGGCCAGGTCATTGGCATCAGTCATGGCGACCTTGATCTGATTCGACGCCAATCGGGTGGGTTGCACGGTGAAGGTGTCGCCGGCCGTTACGCTACCCGTGCGCAGCCCCAACTGCAGGCCCTCGATCTCGTCGGCCGGTGACGTATTGAGACTATGGCTGCCCAGATCCTTACCGTCGGACAGTCGGGTGACGCTGTAATCCGTCGCGCTGGTGAAGACCACCTTGTAGTCGCTGGTACCCAAGGCACTGCTATCGGCGATGGTCACGTTGAGGTTGGCATTGGTATCACTATTGGTAGCACGGCCGATACTGCGAGAAGCAACGGCGTACGCACTATTGATGTCGTTGAATACCTTGGTGCCAAAAGTTCCGTCAAGATCAAGACCTTGAGCCTGCTGGCTGTTGATCGCATCCGAGGCCACTAGCGCCAGCCTACCCAAGGCGTTCAACGATGGGTTCACGATTTCGTCGCGATAGCGAACCATGCCGGTCATCGACCCGCCTGTGATGGCCTCAGTTACGTCGACGGAGGTACCGCTTGGCATCTGCAGCGTCAATGAAAACTGCGACGGATCGCCGGTGCTTGCCTGTGCGCTCAGGGTACTGACAGTCCCTCCCACCACCAACGGTTGGCCGGAACCAATATAGACGTTGTAGTTGCCGTCCTGGTTGACCACCGAGACACCTACCAGCTTGTTGAGCTCGGTGATCGCTTGGTCCCGCGCGTCGAGCAAGGAGTTGGGCGTAGCGCCATTGGCCGAAGCGGCAGTAATGGATTGGTTGTACTGGGCGATCTTGTTGGCCAGGGTGTTGACCTGAGTGGCCGAAGAAGAAAGCTGAGTATTGACATAGCTGTTCTGATCCGACAGCTGGCTGTAGAGCGAGTTGAACCTTTGGCTGAGCGTGGTGGCGCTGGTCAGCACCAACGAGCGTGAGGCACTGTCGGTCGGTGTCGCCGAAGCGGTCTGCAGCGAGGAGAAGAAGCTGCTCAGCGCGGTACTGATACCAGTGGTGCTATCGGCCAGCAACGAATCCACGGATTTGGCAGCCGTGACATAGGTTTGGGCTTCGTTGTCCAGCGCCGTGCCGCTTTGTAGTTGGGTGGTCAGGTATTGGCTGTAGACACGACGCACGTCGGCCACGGTAGTTCCGGTACCAACGTAGGCCAAACCTACGTTCTGCGCGGCGGCAGCACTCTGCGAAGTCAGCTGCCGCGAGTAGCCGGCGGTGTCGACGTTGGTGATGTTGTTGCCCGTAGTGCTCAGCGCCGTCTGGCTAGCCTGCAGTCCGGACAGACCGATGGAAATGAGACTGGCCATGGATTGTCCTTAGGTACGCTTTACCGAGGTATCGACCGCAGCGATGTTTTCGTAGGTGCTCTTCATTTGCCGTGCGATCTGACTGACCTTGCGGGCGTACTGCGGATCGCTGGCGTAGCCGGCCCGTTGCAACTCGTGCATGAACTGGCTGGAGTCGCCGCCCTTGGCCAGCGCCTTGCCATAGCGATCGTTGCTTTGCAGGAAACTCACGTAGTCGTCGAAACTCTGCTTGAAGGAATCGTAGGAGCGAAAATCCGCGGCTTCCTTGCTCGCCTTGCCGTTGCGGTATTCGGTGGTCAGGGTGGTGGCGACATCGCCGTCCCAGCTCGAATGGGCCTTGATGCCGAACAGGTTGTTGCTGGTGCTGCCGTCCCGCTCGCGGATGATGGACTTGCCCCAGCCGGTTTCCAGTGCGGCTTGAGCCACCAGGTAATGGGCATCCACGCCGATCTTCTTCGCCGCTTCCTGCGCCATGGGCAGCATGGTGTCGACGAATTCCTGGCGCGTGCGGAACACCGACTTGCCCGCGGTCTGCCCGAGCGGGGCGACACTGCCGCCATTCAGCCGGGCGCTGCCGCTCACGCTGGCCACGGCCGGGGTGCCCAACTGCTGCACGGCCTTCCAGTTGGTGGCATTGGCCGCCGTCGCGCTGTTGCCGTTGCCACTGGCAGCATTGGCCGCCGCTGCCAGCACGGCCTCCTGGCTCTGGGCCGCGCTGGCCTTGCTGGGCATGGCCAGACGGCGGGAATTCAGCAGCGCCGAGACGTCCTTGCGCTCGCTGGCACTGCCGGTCGAGCTGGCCACCGCTGCGGCCTGCGAGGTTTTGCCATCCCAGAGGGCGCGCCGCATGTCCATCGCTACGCTGGCACCTGCCTGGGCGGAGCCGGCGGTCGCCGGGGCGGCGGTCTTGGTGGCCGCGCCTTCGGTCGACGGCGTCTTGCCGGCATCCTTGAGCATGCTCCGGGTCATCATGTCCGCCAGGCCAATGCCGCCGCCGTTCTTGGCGAGGTTGACCGACAGCTGCTGGTCGTACATGTCCTGGAACTGCTTGGTGGTCTGGCTGTTGAACGGACTGTCCTGGGCCAACACCTCGTTGGCCGAGCGCATCGACTTGAGCATCTGGTTCAGGAACACCGACTCGAACTCCTGGGCAACCTTGCGGACGTTGCCTTCGCTGTCGCGATCGGCTCCGTTCTTGAGGTTGTTCAAGCGGTTCAGGTCGGTATAGGCACCGGAATCCACCGAATCGAAAGTCCCGCCCAGGCGTGCAGTCAT
This sequence comes from uncultured Pseudomonas sp., assembly GCA_963519325.1. GTDB lineage: Bacteria > Pseudomonadota > Gammaproteobacteria > Pseudomonadales > Pseudomonadaceae > Chryseomonas. The sequence continues at coordinate 21,571 of CAUQPA010000002.1, forward strand.
CGCCATTACTCCATCAGATTACGATCAGGTCGGCCTGCAGCGCGCCGGCCTGTTTCAACGCTTCGAGAATGGCCACCAGGTCGCTGGGCGCAGCGCCCACCTGATTCACCGCTCTCACGATCTCGTCCAGGGTGGTTCCCGGACCGAACTTGAACATCGGCTTGGCCTCCTGCTTGGCCTTGACGGTCGACTGGGGCGTCACCACCGTCTGCCCACCCGACAGGGGATTGGGCTGGCTGACCTGAGGGTCTTCGCTGATGGTCACGGTCAGGCTGCCCTGGGTCACCGCCGCCGGCGACACCTTGACGTTCTGCCCGATGACGATGGTCCCGGTGCGGGAGTTGACGATCACCTTCGCCACCTCCTGTCCCGGATCCACCTCCATGTTCTCCAGGATCGACAGGTAGTCCACGCGCTGGCCAGGATCGACCGGCGCCGTGACACGAATCGATCCGGCATCAACAGCTGATGCAACACCCGCGCCAAGTGTCTCGTTGATCTTGTCGACCACCCGCTTGGCCGTGGTGAAATCACTGCGCTTGAGGTCCAGCGTGATGCTGTTGCCCTGGTCGAAGCCGCTCGGCACCGGCCGCTCGACGGTGGCGCCGTTGGGAATACGGCCCGCCGACGGAACGTTGACGGTGATCTTCGAGCCATCGCGACCTTCGGCGTCAAAACCCCCGACCACCAGGTTGCCCTGGGCGATGGCGTAGATCTGGCCATCGATCCCCTTGAGCGGCGACAGCAGCAGGCTGCCGCCTCTGAGGCTTTTGGAATTACCGATGGAGGACACGGTGATATCGATGGTCTGGCCAGGCTTGGCGAAGGCCGGCAGGTCTGCGTGGATCGAGACCGCCGCGACGTTCTTCAGCTGGGCGGAGCTCGTGCCGGCCGGGACCTTGATGCCGAACTGCGCCAGCATGTTGTTGAAGGTCTGGATGGTGAAGGGGGTCTGGGTGGTCTGGTCGCCGGTCCCGGGCAGCCCCACCACCAAACCGTAGCCGATCAGCTGGTTGGTCCGTACGCCCTGGATATTGGCGATGTCCTTGAGACGTTCGGCCTGGGCGAAGGGCATGGCCAGCAGCAGGCCGAACAGGCCGAACAGGGTCTTGCGCATGGGGGTCATCCTCAGAACGGCATCAGGGCGCTGCCGAAGAACTGGCTCAACCAGCCAGGCTGGCTCGCATCGGCGAAGGAGCCCGTGCCCGAGTAGGTGATCCGCGCATCGGCCACGCGGGTGGAGAGCACGGTGTTGTCGGTGGCGATGTCGTCGGCGCGGACCATGCCCTGGATGCGCATCAGCTCGTTGCCGGTATTGAGGGTCAGCCACTTCTCGCCGCGAACCACCAGGATGCCGTTGGGCAGTACCTCGGCGATGGTCACGGTCAGCGAGCCGGTCAGGCTGTTGCCCTGGGCGGCAGTGGACTTGCCGGTATTGGAGCGGTTGCCGGAGAAACCGGCGTCCAGGCTGAGGTCGCCGTCAGACAGCGGATTGGGGATCGACGGCTTGGCGCCGAACAGGGAGGTCAGGCCGAGGGTCGCCTTGCTGTTCTTGGCGATGTCGGAGCTGGCGTTCTTGCTGGCCTGGGTCTTCTCTTGCAGGGTGATGGTGATGATGTCGCCGATACGGAAGGCCTTGCGATCGGTGTAGAGATTCTGCTCGAAGCCCGACTGGAAGATGGCACCGTTGTTCTGCGCCGCGGGCACCGGGGTGCGGGGCAACACGGGGGAATAGTAGGGATCGTCCGGCTTGGCGGCCGGGGCTACGCATCCTGCGAGAACGAGCGCTCCGAACAGCGGGGCGACGGCAAAGAGACGATTCATGGAGCGCTACCTCGCAGGGGCGGCTGTTACAGGTTCTGGGTGACGAAGCCGAGCATCTGGTCGGCGGTGGAAATGACCTTGGAATTCATCTCGTAGGCGCGCTGGGTGGTGATCATGTTCACCATCTCTTCCACGGTGCTCACGTTGGAGGTTTCCAGGGTGTTCTGCTGGATGGTGCCCAGGCCGTTGTTGCCCGGCGTACCGACCTGGGGCGCGCCGCTGCTGGTGGTCTCGGCGAACAGGTTGTTGCCCATGGCCTGCAGGCCGCCCGGGTTGACGAACTGGGCGGTCTGGATGGTGCCTATGGTGGTAACGGTCGAGGAGCCGGCCTGGGTCACCGAGACGGTGCCGTCCTGGCCGACGGTGAAGGTCTGGGTATCGGCCGGCACGGTGATGGCGGGCTCGACCGGAAAGCCATTGGCCGTGACGATCTGGCCGTCGGCATTGAGGTGGAAGGTACCGTCGCGGGTGTAGTTGACGGTGCCGTCGGGCATCTGGACCTGGAAGAACCCATGGCCATTGATGGCCATGTCCAGCGGCTGCTCGGTCGTTTGCAGGGTGCCCTGGGTAAAGGTCTTCTGGGTGCCGACGATACGCACACCGGTGCCCAGCTGCAGGCCCGACGGCAGCTCGCTGTCCTGGGTGGACTGCGCACCGGGCTGGCGACGGATCTGATAGAGCAGGTCCTGGAATTCGGCGCGGTCGCGCTTGAAGCCGGTCGTCGAGACGTTGGCCAGGTTGTTGGAGATGGTCGTCAGGTTGGTGTCCTGAGCGGCCAGACCAGTCTTGGCGACATAGAGGGCGGAAATCATCGTTTTTCTCCTTCGGCGCCGGGAATCAGGCGTCAACAGCGTTCAATCAGCTGAATTGCAAAACCTTTGCCATGGACGCGTCGTTGTCCTCGGCGGATTTCATCATCTTGATCTGCAGTTCGAATTGCTTCGAAAGCGAGAGGATCGAGGTCATCTCCTCCACCGCACTGACGTTGCTCGACTCGGTGAAACCGGACACCACCTGAACGCCAGCGTCCGCCGCCGCAGGCTTGCCGTCCTTGGTACGGATGGTTCCGTCCAGGCCCTTTTCGAGATTCTTCGGGTCCGGGTTGACCAGCTTGATGCGATCGATGACCGCCAGGGCATTGGTGTTTTCCCCGGCGCCGCGAACGGTGATGGAGCCGTCCTGGCCGATCTCGATCTGCTGATTGGGCGGCACGGCGATCGGCCCGCCATTGCCGAGGACCGGCAAATCGTTGCCGGTACGCAGCATGCCCAGGGCGTCCACCTTGAGGCTGCCGGTACGGACGTAGGCTTCCTTGCCGTCGGCGCCCTGCACCGCGATCCAGCCATTGCCCTGGATGGCCACGTCGAGATCCCGACCGGTTTCCTGCAGGGTGCCCGGGGTGAAGTCGGTGCCTGGCCGCTCGCTCATGGAATAGACCCGCGAGGGGTAGCTCTCGCCGAAGGTCTGCATGGAACGCGCCTGCTCGAAATCCCGGCGAAAGCCACTGGTGGAGATGTTGGCGAGGTTGTTGGAGTGCGCCTGGATGGCCATGGTGTTCTGGCTGGCGCCAGTCATGGCGAGATATAGCAATCGGTCCATAGGGTCCTCGCAGGGCGATTGGTATCGCCAGGGGTCTGATACTGTCCAGACCTCTTCAGCAAGGCACGTGCCACTCTCGACAATCCATTGATTTAGAAGAAAAAAAGCCCTCGCAAGGAGGGCTTTTTAAGAGCGACCGTCAAAGAACCGTTAGCGGATCTGGATGATGGTCTGGGACAGCGTGTTTTCCGTCTCGATGGTCTTGGCGTTGGCCTGGTAGTTACGCTGGGCAACGATCAGATTGACCAGTTCGGAACTCAGATCCACGTTGGAATCCTCTAGTGAGCCCGATGTGAGCGTGCCTAGAGTCCCGGAGGACGGAGTCCCCACTACCGCCTGGCCGGACGTCGAAGACTGGGCGAAGGTATTGCCGCCCAGTGGCGTCAGACCTTGGTTATTGGTGAAACTGGCGAGAATTACCTGGCCGATCACCTTGGATTGGCTGTTCGTGAAGGACGCATAGAGCTTGCCTTCGCTATCAATGGTAAGTCCCGACAGCTGACCAGTGGTGTAACCATCCTGCGACTTGCTCGTAACAGCGAAGGCGGTCGAAGTCTGAGTGGTGCTACTCATATCGATCGCAATGCCGCCCGTGGCAGCAGACGCCCCATTGGCACCGTAAGTTTTAGGTGTGGTAGACGCGTTGGTCACTGTCGCCGGCACCCAATTGTTCAAGACGAACTTGCCGGTGCTACTAACGGCGAGACCCGTCCCACCACTTGCGCTGAGCTTGCCAGTGCTATCGAACGTCAGAGTGTTGGTCAGCGGCGTGGTGGACGTTGGATCGGCCGGATTGCGGCCGTCGACCAAGGTGTACATGTTCCAACTATTGGTATCGGTCTTCGCGTAGTAATACGTCAGGGTGTGTTCGTTGCCCTGGGAATCGTAGATGCTGGTTGACGTCGAGTTGTTGTAGCTAGTCGCATCGCTCGGGCTGAACGTCGTGGTAGTGGGCACCGTGGCCGAGGAATTTAGGCTCAATACCTCGGTATCTTTGGTGGTGGCTTTGGGCGCCTGGTTGCTGGTGTCGATCTTCAGATTGGTGGCGACGCCACTGATGACATTGCCATCGGCGTCCGCGGCATAGCCCCGCAAATTGTAACCCGAGGCGTTGACGATGTTGCCGGAGGAGTCGGTCTTAAAAGTACCATCGCGGGTATAGAGGTTTGAACCGTTGTTGTTCACCACAAAGAATCCGCTGCCGTTGACGGCAAGGTCCAAAGCGTTGCCGGTGCTGGTCAGGTTGCCCTGAGTGAATTGCTGGGCGACGGCGGCCGTGCGCACACCGGCGCCCGGCTGATTGGCGCTGGAGCCCAGATACATAGAACTGGAATAGACATCGGCGAATTCGGCACGCGAGGACTTGAAGCCCGTAGTACCCACGTTGGCGATGTTGTTACCAGTCACGTTCAAATCCGTGCTAGCGGCATTCAGGCCACTGAGGCCGACATTGAAGCTCATATTACTACTCCTGTCCGGCGATGCCGGCTCACTGGCCTATAGTGGTTACTTTAGACAGAGCAACACTGCTTCCGTCGGCTAGATTGAGCGTCATTTCACTGCCGGTACTGCCCATGGTCACGCTGCTCACCGTATTTGGGAGGTTGGTGGTCAGCGCAGTGGCGGTACCTTCAATGCTGGCTGTGGCCTTGAAGGTGTAAGTGCCGGAGGCCTGGGTAGTGCCATCACCATTCTTGCCATCCCAGGTGAAGGAATGGGTTCCGGCGCTGGTCGCGCTCAAATTGATGGTGTCGACCAGAGATCCCGAGCTGTCGTACACACTCACGGCCACATTGCTTCCGGATGAGGGCAGCACAACGCTGCCGGTCATGCCAGTGGAGGTGTCGACTACTGAGGTGCTGCCGGCGCTGATCACCGAGCGCCCCACCAGAGACGACGCCTGCAGTGCCTGCGAGGAGTTGTAGTTACTGAGTATGGAGTCAACAGACGTATTGAGATTTTGAAGTGACTCGACGCTACTGAATTGGGCCAACTGGGCGACGAACTCGGTGTTGTCCTGCGGATCCAAAGGATTCTGGTTGTTGAGCTGAGTAACCAGCAATTGGAGGAAGTCATTCTTCCCCAGACTACTGGTACTACTCGAGCCAGGAGAGGTGCTGCTCGAAGCCGAACTGCTGCTCGTACTCGATACCTTGCTGTTGGACAGCACCGACGACAGCAGCGAGCTGCTACTGGTGGTGGAAGAAGTGGTGGTCATGTCGACTCCCTAGCGATCACTGACCCAGGGTCAGCACCTTCTGCATCATCTGTTTGGCGGTATTCATCATTTCCGCATTGGTCTGGAAGGCACGGCTGGCCGAGATCATGTCGGCCATTTCCTCCACCACGTTCACGTTCGGGTAGTAGACGTAACCGTCCTTGTCCGCCATGGGGTGATGGGGCTCGTAGCGCTTCTGGACCTCGCTCTGATCCTCGACGATGCCCTTCACCTCCACGCCGACCCCGGCCTGGCCCTGGTCATCGAACAGCGAGGAACCACCCTGGGCCTCGCTGAGCTGGGCAGCGAACACCGGATGACGGGCCTTGTAGGTCTGGTCGACGCTGGAGGCGACCGACTCGGCGTTGGCCATGTTGCTGGCCACGGTATTGAGCCGGACGTTCTGGGCGCTCATCGCGCTACCGGCGATGTTGAACAACGAACTCAGGGACATGGTTATTCTCCCTTGATGGCCGACATCAGCCCTTTGAACTTGCTATTGAGCAGCGTGAAGCTGGCCTGGAAGTTCATGGCGTTCTCGGCGTAGTTGGCCTGCTCCACCTGGGCATCCACGGTGTTCTGGTCGACCGAGGGCTGGCTGGGAATGCGGTACTTCAGGGCCGCATCGCTCATGCCCATGTCGAAGCCGTCGGCGGCGATGTGCCGGCTGTTGGTGGTTTCCAGCTGATAATGCCGGGTGGCACCCGAAGAGCCCTTGGCGGCCTGCTCGGCGAGCACCGCACTGAAATCAAGGTCCCGTGCCTTGTAGCCAGGGGTATCGGCGTTGGCCAGGTTGTTGCCCAACACCTCGGCGCGCTGCGAACGGAAGTTCAGCGCCTGCTCGTGCAGGCCGAGTGCCTTTTCGAAACTGATGCTCATGTCGAGAGACCTTTGACGTGGCTTGCAAGCGATTTAGCAAGGCCCGTGCCAGTTTTCAGCACCCATTAAAATCAGGAACTTAGCCCTAGGTTGCGGCCAGAACGGCGGCAAGCGGCAAGGTTTTTCCGCCGCCCTTGCCGCCCGCAGGCAAAAGCGCGGCAAAAGCGCGGCAAAAGTTTGGCGCAAAAGAAAGGGCGGACCTGGGTCTGCCCTGGGTGTGCATCGACCGGCCTACTTGGCCTTGTAGATGATGCCCGGATTGCACTGCACCATCTGGTAGAGGTCCGGCAGCCCATTGAGGGCCTCGGAGGCACCGAGGAACAGATAGCCGCCGGGCTTCAGGGTGGCGTGGATGCGCGTCAGGATGTCCTTTTTCACCTCGGCGGAGAAGTAGATCAGCACGTTGCGGCAGAACACCATGTCGAACTTGCCGAGGCTGGCGTAGCTGTCGAGCAGATTCAGCGCGCGGAATTCGATCCGGCTGCGAATCGCCGGCTTGACCGCCCAGCGATTTGGCTGGAGCACGTCGAAATAGCGCTGCAGCCGCTCCTGGGACAGTCCCCGGCCGATCGCCAGGGAATCGTATTCGCCGGACTTGGCCGCGGTGAGGATGGCGCCGGACAGATCGGTGGCCACGATCTGCAGACCGCCACGCCCCTGCCCTGCCGCGCTGCGCTCGAATTCGTCCATGGTCATGGACAGCGAATAGGGCTCCTGGCCCGACGAGCACGCCGCCGACCAGACCCGCAGGCGCTGGCCGAAGGTGTTCTTGGTCAACTCCGGCAACAGGCGGTTCTTCAGCACCTCGAAGGGATAGGTGTCGCGAAACCAGAGGGTTTCGTTGGTGGTCATCGCATCGATGACCTTCTCCCGCAAACCGCCACGGGGCTGCGACTGGATACGCTGCACCAACTCCGACAACGTCTTGATCCCCTCGGTCTCCATCAGCTTGTTCAGCCGACTGGAGACGAGGTACTGCTTGTTGTCACCGAGCAGGATCCCGCTGGATTTCTCGAGGAAATCACGAAAAAGCACAAAATCCGCGTTGACTGCTGACACTGCCGCTCCGCCTTCTGGATACCGGGATAAAGACGCCATCACCTAGTGACTGTCGACCGCGTTGATGCGCTCGACGACCCGGGAGGCAAGATCATCGGGGCGGAACTTCGCCAGGAAGTCGTCCGCACCGACCTTCTTGACCATCGCCTGGTTGAAGACACCGGACAAGGAGGTATGCAGCAGTATATGCACTTTCTGCATGCGCGAATCATGACGGATTTCCGCCGTCAGGGTGTAGCCATCCATTTCCGGCATCTCGATGTCGGAAATGATCATCAGCAATTCGTCTTCCGGACGCTTGCCCTCGCCCACCATCGTCTGCAGGTAGTTCAGCGCCTGGCGACCGTCGTTGAGCGCGATGACCTCCACGCCGACGGTTTCCAGGCAACGGCTCACCTGCTTGCGCGCCACCGAGGAGTCGTCGACGATCAGTACTCGCTTGGTCACGGCTTTGGCCTGCACTACTTCGCTGACCACGCCGACCGAGACGGTCTCCACCGACGGAGCCACCTCGGACAGGATCTTCTCCACGTCGATGATCTCGACGAGCTGGTTGTCGACCCGGGTCACGGCGGTCAGGTAGTGGTCACGACCGGTGCCCTTGGGCGGCGGGTTGATGCCTTCCCAGTTCATGTTGACGATGCGCTCGACCGAGCGCACCAGGAAACCCTGCACCTTGGTATTGTACTCGGTGATGATGACGAAGCAGTTGTTGATGTCTTCCAGGCCCCGGCGCCCGGTGGCCATCGCCAGGTCGATGATGGGGAAGGTGCCGCCGCGGATGCTGGCCACGCCCCGCACCACCCGATTCGATTTCGGCATCACGGTGAGCTTGGGGCACTGCAGCACCTCCTTCACCTTGAAGACGTTGATGCCATAGAGCTGCGAGCCATCCAGGCGGAACAGCAGCAGCTCCAGACGGTTCTGGCCCACCAGTTGGGTACGTTGGTTGACTGCGTCCAATACACCAGCCATCAGATGACTCCTTTGAATGCCCGCGGGCGAATTGAAAATTCGGCACGGGGCTTGCTTATGGGTTGATCATGAAGATCGCAGCGACGTGTTTCCGACCATGACTCTAGCTCGAAGACTGACCCTTGGCCTCCTGACCTTGCTCTGCTGCCTGCAAAGCAGGGCCTTCGCGGAAGACGCCTACACTTCACCTGATGAACTTATCGGCGCTGTGGAAAGTTTTCTTGAGGAACGGGTGCAGGAATATTTGCTGGATACCAGCCTCAATGCGCGCCATGAAACCCAGGTCAAGGCCCTCGACCCGCGGCTGCGCCTGGCGGCGTGCGACAAACCCCTGACGCTCGCCCAGCAGGGCGAACCGACGCCCATCGGCCGTCTCAGCGTCAAGGTGCGCTGCGAAGGCTCCAGCCCCTGGACCGTGTTCGTGCCCGCCCAGGTCAAGCTCTACCGGCCGGTGGTGGTCGCCCTCCAGCCCCTGATGCGCGGTGCCCTGCTGGACAACAGCAACGTGGCATTGGTGGAGCGGGACGTCGGCACCCTCAGCCAGGGCTACCTCACCAGCCTGGAGACGGTGCTCGGCGCCAAGCTCAAGCGCCAGGTGATGAGCGACCAACCCATGGCACCGGCCTATCTCGAACAGGCGGAACTCGTTCGCAAGGGGGAACAGGTGGTCATCAATGCGCGCACCTCGTCCTTCAGCATTCGGATGCAGGGTGAAGCCCTCGCCGGCGGTGCCAAGGACGAGGAGATCCGCATCCGCAACCTGAGCTCCAACCGGGTGATCCGGGGACGGGTGGTGGATCAGGGTCAAGTGGAGGTCGCTCTTTAGCTCGACGTGATAAAGGAGTAACTTCTTGTCGTTCGAGCGCTCTGAACGACGGGGAGAGATCCTGTCCAAAGATGTGAACCGTTGCACAGGTCTACGGCTAAAGTTTCCGCCCAGCGGGCCGATAAACCGGACATGTGAGCGATACATCCCGAGGAATTTCACGAATGGCCATAGACATCAATCGCCTGAACTCGACGTCGACGTCAGGCATCAGCACCCGTAGCACCTCGGCCCCGAAAGACGGTGTCAGCCTGGAAAGCAAGGACGTCACCGCCGCGGCCACCAGCCAGAAGGCCGGTGAGTCGGTGAACCTGAGCCCCACGGCTCAGCAGCTGAACTCCCTGACCGCCGGGCTGAAGGACCTGCCGGTAGTCGACAGTGACAAGGTCAGTCGCCTGAAGCAGGCCATCGCCGATGGCTCCTACCAGGTCGATAGCCAGAAGGTCGCCGACAAGCTGCTCGCCTTCGAGTCCTGAGGCAGCGGCGTCGGGCGGACCTGGTGAGAAACGTTAACCAAGAGATCCCGAGCCATGCCCGCTACGCCTCTCCTCGCCGTTACCCTTACCGACGTCGAGCTTGCCGAACAGCTGTTGACGCTCCTCGAAGAGGAGTTCCAGGCCCTCGCGCAACGCGAACTCGTCGCGCTGGAAAGTCTGCTCGGTGGCAAGCAGATCATTCTCAAGCAGCTCGACCAGCATGCCCAGCACCGCTCCACCCTGCTTCGCTCGGCCGGCTTGAGCAATGACCTCGCCGGCTTGCAGCAATACGCCGCCGGCCAGGCCGAAGGCCCGGAGCTGCTGGCGGCGTCCGCGCGCCTGAGCGAGCTGATCGAAGCCTGCAAGCAGCGTAACGTCCGCAATGGCCAGATCATCCAGGCCAGCCAGATCGGCACGTCGCGGGTGCTCAACCTCCTGCAGGGCAGCAGCTCGGCGCCCACGCTCTACAACAGCCGCGGCAGCCAGACCCGCAGCGGTTATCAGCGACCGCTCAGCTCGGCCTGACGACCACCCTTCTCAAAAGATCGCGTTGGAGCTGCAGGGATGGCGGTTAGCCATTATCCTTGCGGCCCGCCCCTCACAGGAATGAACAGGTGTCAGGATCCTTCGCCAGCGACAATGCGCCCCAGCCACCCAAGGTGTACCGCTCCGCCGGTGAAATCGTGGCCGCACTGCGCCCTGCGCTGCAACAGCATATCCCCCTGCGGATCACCTTCACTCGCCAGGGCCAGCAGTTCCAGAGCTTCGTCGTGGACATCGACGAGGCCAAGGGCCTGATCGCGCTGGACGAATTCATTCCGCGGGAAGCCGAGCGGTTGTTGGAGCAGGCCCAGCCCTTCCATGTCGACAGCCTGCACGAGGGTATCAGGGTCAGCTGGCAGATCGACCGCCCGGTGCAGTTCAGCGAGATCGATGGCCACCGTTGCTATTGGGTCGGCCTGCCGGCAGAACTCACCTACCATCAAAGACGCAATGCCTTCCGCGTCAGGCTGCTGCTGAATCGGCCGGCCACCGCGGAACTGGTCCAGGATACCGGCCAGATCCAACTGCGCGGACAACTGATCGACCTGTCGGCCACCGGCTGCAAACTGCGCTTTCCCGGCAATGTGACCCACCTGTTGCAACCGGGCCAACTGGTGCAGAACTTCACCGCCGAATTGCCCATGGGCGCCATCACCACCGCGGTGAACATTCGCCACGTCACCTGCCTGGATCGTCTGGAGCAGAGTGACGTCGGCGTCAGCTTCCACAATCTCAGCGGTGCGACCCAGCGCCAAGTGGAACGCTTCGTCTACCAGCTGCAGCGGGAAAGCCGCCGCCTCGACTGATTCGCCAGCGGCGCACCGGCATGCCGGTGCGCCCTGCCCGCTATCAGGGACGCTGGGTGTCGGCCACCGGCTCCTCAGGCGCACTGCCTTCCGCCGGTGTCGGCGCCTCTTCGACGGGCGCTTCCGCCACCGGCTCGCTGTGCATCTGCTCCTGCACCACCTGGCTATCGACCCGCGGATCCAGTGCCGCCGCCAGCGGTGAACTGGTCGAGCCCTCGGGCATCTGCACGTGACTCAGGGGCGCTTCGTCGACCAGGTGCTTGCCGGTGACCGCATCCGGGCGGATCCGCCAGATCAGTATTCCGCCGCAGAGGACGACGAAGGCATAGAGCATGTTGGGCCCGACCAGATTCATCAGGGCACCCACCACCAGCGGGCCGACACAGGCGCCGACGCCGAAGGTCACCAGCAGCATGGCGCTGAGGGATACCCGCCGTTCACCCTCGATGTGATCGTTGGACAGCGCCACCGCCAGCGGATAGAGGACGAATTGCAGCAGGCTGGCGATGAGGCCGAGCGGCAGCAGGACCACCGGTGGCACATGGGGCAAGACCGCCAGAGGCAAGGCGGCGACGGTCAGGGCGATGGCGACCACCCGGATCAGCCAGCTGCGATCATGGCGATCCGACAGCCAGCCGATCGGCCACTGGGCGACCAGGCCGGCAAAGATGCAGCAGGCCATGAACAGACCGATACGCTCGGTGGGCAACCCCTGGGCGCTGGCATAGAGTGGCGCCAGGCCGTAGAAGGAGCCGATCACCAGGCCGGCGACTAGGGTGGTGGTCAGGGATTGCGGAATCCGCCGGATGAAGAAGGCCGGCTCCAATGGTGCCGGCTTGAGGGGTGCCGGGTGGATCTTGCCGGTGACGGCCACCGGTACCAGGCAGAGGGCATAGCAGATCGCCACCAGCATGAGCTTGTCGACGCCGAGATCGGGCGACAGCACCAGCACCACCTGGCCCAGCGCGAGGCCGAGGTAGGAAGCGGTCATGTAGCCGGAGAAGACCTTGCCTCGTTCACCCGGGCCGGCCTGCTCGTTGAGCCAGCTTTCCAGCACCATGTACTGGCACATCATGCCCATGCCGATCAGCACCCTGAGCGCCAGCCAGACCGGCAGCCAGGGCAACAGCCCGATCCCCAGGACCGCCGCGCCGACCACTCCGGCGCAGGTCACGTAGGCGCGGATATGGCCGACCCGGGCGATCAGCCGGTGCCCGAGCTTGCCGCCTATCACCAGGCCCGCGTAATAGGCGGCGGTCAGGGCGCCTACCCAGAGTCCCTGCACCTGCTCCGCGGCCAGCCGCAGGCCCAGATAGGTGCTCAACAGACCCGTTCCGATCAACATCAACAGCGTCGCGAAATAAAGCCCGCGAAACGCCGACAGCACACGCCCCATTGCCTACTCCATCGTCTCTTGCCATCAGGCGAGCGCGACGGGATCAGCTTCGCCGTTGCGCTGCCAGCTGGGCATCCTCGCCCAGGCGTGGATTGTAATGACCTGCACAGGCCTTCATCAGTACCTGCAGCACCGACAGATTACCTCTGACGCTGCTGATCTTGGTGGGTACCTCGCCCTTCGGATAGCGTCTCACGGTAGGGAGTTCCACGCAGCGATAACCCAATTTCGGCACGCGGTAGGACAGATAGGCCAGCAGCTCGTAGGTGGTGAACTCATCCCGGAAGGGTGCCACCCGCGGATCCAGCAACATGGCCCGGCTATAGGCGCGGAAACCCTGGGTGGTGTCGGTCCAGTGGAAGCCCGAGGCCAGGCTGAGCATCGGCGCGTGGATGAAGCGGATGGCGAAGTCACGGGACTTGGGGGTGTTCTCGGCCACGCCGCCGGCGAGGAAGCGCGACGCCTGGACGAAGTCGTAGCCCTGCTCGATGGCCTCGATGAAGCGCGGGATGGCGTCGGGATCGTCCTTGTCGTTGCCGTCGATGGTGACGATCCCGGTGTAACCCTCGTCGAGCACGAAGGCGTAGGCGCAGCGCAACTGGGCGCTGAGCTTGCCCGGCGCGGTCTTGACCAGCAGCCCCCGGACGCCCAGCTCCTGCAGCCGTTGCGGCTCCAGCGAACCGTCGGTGCTGCCGCCGTCGACGATGATGACGTCGGCGATGTCGGCGATCTTCACCGCAGCCATGCGGCGGAGCAGGTTGAGGATGCGCTCGCCTTCGTTGATGACCGGAATCACCACGCAGTGCGGGCGGCTACGGCCGTTCCAGAAGGTCGTCGAATAGCTGGGCACCTGCCAGAGGGCCCGCTCGGTGGCGGGAATTGCAGTAGTCATAGGTCCTCCAGGGTCAACCGACACGGGCCGTGATGAGAGCGACACCGGCGATGATCAGGACGATGCCTGCCGCCGTGGTCCAGGGAAAGGCTTCGCGAAAGATCGCCACCGACAGCAGGGCGACGCTGGCGATGGCCCCGGCCGTCAGCACCGGATGCGCCACGTTCAGCGGCAGCTTGGCGAGCGCGGCGGCATAGAGCAGGAAGGCCAGGCCGTACATGAACAGGCCCAACCAGAACGGCCAGTTGCTCAGGGCCGCCATGGGATCGGCAGGGCTGGGAAAACGGCGCGGCGGCAGCATCGCCATCTTCACCAGCACGCTGGCCGATGCATTGGAGGCGATGCCCAGGATCAGGATCAGCCACTTCATGCGGCGGCCTCCGGCAGATCGCCATAGGCGCGGATCGCCACCTGGACGCCGCGCTCCAGCGCCGCCAGGTTGGAGCCCTGCTTGGCCGGCAGCATCTCGATGCTGACCACCTGCTCCGGCAGCCGCCGGGTCAGGGCGAAGGCGATACCCTCGTGATTGGTACCGCCCTCCCCCAGGGTCACCAGGTCCGGCTCGCTGGCATGGACATGACCGATCAGCTCGGCATGCTCCTCGAGCACCCGCGCGGCATCTTCCTCGTTGATGGTCAGGGCGCCGGTATCGAGCTGCATCCGGATCGCCGGATGATCCACCGCGCGCACCACGGCAGCGGTGGAATCGCTGTCGATCATGAAGTTGGCGCCATAGCGGGGGGGATTCGGCTCCAGGCAGATCAGCACGCCACGGGCCTGGGCGACGTCGCCCAGGCGGCGGAAGAAGTCACGCGCCTGCGCCAGGGCCTCGTCGTCGCTCAATCCCGAGCGATCCCGGTTGCGCGGCGAACCGAACACCAGGCGCGTAGCGCCCAGCCCCTCGGCGACCCGGCAGACCCCTTCCAGCTGGGCCAGCAGCGCCTGCTGGACAGCGTCATCGCCGAAGACATTGAGCCCGGTGGTGCCGAACAGCAGCGCCTGCATGCCGGTGATCTCGATGCCCCGCGCCTGCCACTGCTGGCGCACGGCCTGGATCTGCTGGGCGGTGGCCGTCTTGGGATCGGCGAAATACTTGCCGGGGGCGATGTCGAT
>CAUQPA010000003.1:0-33009 GCA_963519325.1 uncultured Pseudomonas sp.
GGGCTATGGCTTGGTCATAAAGCCACATCCAGGAGCGGTTAGCCGACCCTATAATCTGTCGTTTGAATCTAGAGCTATCAAACTGGCAAAGTCCTACGGGGATAAGGTGATTGTACTAGGTCGAAATGTAGATACCACCCGTGCTTTGAATTTCATGGTCAATGCAGTAGCAGTTTGCACAATAAATAGTTCGGTCGGATATGAGGCGTTGCTGTTAGGGAAGAAAATATTTGTCATGGGGGATGCCGCTTACGACGTCGGTGGAAATTTGAAGGCCGATCTTTCCGATCTTTCTAACATTGATAGTTATAAGGTTGATCCAGTTGTAAGAGAACAAATAGCATCCTTAATTTCGGGGCATTTTTTGTTTCCTAAGTCAGAAGTAGCAAAAGGCGAAATACTGTGCGAAGTACTAAGATTTTATTATAATAATAATATTGAAAGAAACCTGGATAATTTTTGGGATTCGTGGCTTTCATGTATGCGTCCGGGATACGATATGATTGCTAAAAGAATATCCGCACAAAAAGAAATTCCAAATATCGCAGGAAATATAAGCTATATTAAGTCAAAAAAAGGGTCAATACTTGAAGAAGACTTATTTATATATTTTGAGGGAAAAATAGATCGTGAAGAGATAACTGTAAAGGCTGAGGTAGACGAAAAGGCTTTTTTTGGATTTATTGATAAGATTAGCCATGTAGAGGGCGGCAAATCCAAAATTATAGGTTGGGCATTAGATAAAAATTTGACACCCCCAGTATCTATTATCGTTGGCGTTAATGGTGTTTTTAGATCAATGCATCGGGTTCTTATTACAAGGAAAGATGTGTCGTGTTTCTTGACGTCGAGCTTTGGCGAAAGGTTAAATGGGCGTCCTACCGAGCGCTCTGGCTTTCAGTTCGAAGTACAAATCGGAGACATGGACGATATAAGCTTATATTTCATATCGTGTAGTGGTCTGGTAAAAAAAGTCCAGCTTTCTGAGGGGCCATTACATGACGTTTAGACTTGATTCAGGGTTTACAAAATTGGGCTGTTTATCGTGTGTGGTCACGACATGTCTATTATAAATTCGTTTTCGGTTGCTAATAAGCAATCGGGTTGTAAGTTGTATTTCGATCAATCTGGTTCACTTTCTTTCGGAGAAAAGTGGGCGCAGGAAAGCTTAGTCTATTTATTTGTCAAGGGCTCCTTTGGTTTCTTGGTTGTTGAAAAAGAGATTAGACATATAGTCAAGCTGTGTGGCTATGCCAGTGGTTTTTCTTTAGTGGATATTATTTCGAGAAAATTCTTTTCGACAAATCCTCGGAATAAGGACGCAAAAAATAACTTTATAGCAGATAGAGATAAAGCTAGCGCATGGGAGTTTTTTGATCTAAATCAAGAGGCAAAAGACACTGAATGGCTTTTTCCTTACTTTGAAATTATCGAAAACATTAGTGCTAGTAAAGTTTTCTTAGAAACAGCCCATTTCGATGTGTCTAAAAACAGGTGCTTTTTTGAGTACTGCATAGGGCTAGTGTCTCCGTTTGATCTGGTTAATTTTATAAAGGAAAAATCGAATTGCATTGAGTTATCAAGGTCTTTATCAAGATTTTCAGAATTTAATTTTTTCTTAAAAAGTATCTTGAAGCGTATTTGTGACGATACGTTTGATCTTTCTTCAAATTTTATCGGCCGTGATATGGACTTCATAGGCCACTATATTGACCCAAAGAGCCCTTGGATTTTTTTAAATTCTTGTTTGAGGCAAGCCATTACTCCCACACATAAGTCTTGCATAGTGGCTACGGCGAGAAATGAGGGAATATATATATTAGAGTGGATTGCTTATCATCTAGAGTTGGGTTTTGAGAAGATATTTTTATATACGAATGATAATCAAGATGGATCTTTGGATTTACTAAAATCTTTAGATGCTGAAGGTGTGATTGAGCTTATAATCAGCGAGGTTGGTACTGGCGGTAATGCTCAGATCAAAGCTTACAATCATGCGATACTTGCTAATTCCGATGTAATGCAATACGAATGGTGTGCTTTTATAGATGTAGATGAGTTTGTTTCTATAGATAAATCTAAATTCTCTGATGTGAACGAGTTCCTTGATTGGGCAGGGGCAGGCGGGGCTAGCACTATTGCTTTAAACTGGATACTAGTAGCTAATCCTGTCATTAGCGAAAACTGGATGCAGCGGCCACTTACTCAGAGGCTTACAAAAAGGTCTAAATTACAGTCATATCTTATAAAGTGCATTTCTAAGCCACAAGAAATTTGCTTTTCAGGTCCACATTATCCCCTGGGTAACTTTGATCTGTCGCCTGTCGTTATAAATTCAGAAAGAAAACGATATTTCGGGAAAAGTGTACAGAATCCACAAGATATTACGCAAGCTCTTACGCCAACAACACAGAATGCATACATATACCATTATGAGGCAAAATCTTTTCCTGAACTTTTATGGAAATATTCTAGGAATAGAGGAAACTATTCGGCAGTCACTTCGGATATTTTCATAAATGAATCATTTTTAAGTAGGATAAGGCATTTCATCAGGTGTATGGAGCATGACGTTAGCCAATCTGTAGATCTAACCATTCGGCCGGAAGTGTTGAATAAAAGAATAGATAGTCTTCTTTCGATTCAATCTGTATCGGCTAGTTACAGCGCAGTAATAGCTCGGACTTCAGAGCGTTACAGTAAGCTTTTGGAGTACTTACCGGCTTATCTTGAGCGCGAACTGAAGACAACTGAGGAGCGAGAGGCTAAAGTTTGGATACAAGCGAATTTTTTAAATAAATGATTTATACGTGGTGCGGCGTGTTTGATCTCGGCGCTTTAACGAAAAGCAGTGTTAATTCGAGTATTAATGATTCTCGTAGGTAATTGATTTGTTATCAGAAACGTCAGCTATCAAGAAGGCTCTGAACACCTGCCGTGGCAGCTTTTATGGTATTGCTATTTTTAGTTTTTTTGCAAACCTGCTGCTGCTAGTGCCGTCCTTTTATATGTTAGAAGTCTATGATCGCGTTATAAGTAGTCGGAGTAATGCCACCCTTTTGATGTTGACCATAATTCTTGTTGTACTTTTGTCCACCTACGGTTTTATTGAGTGGGTTCGCTCAAGAATTATGGTGCGAATATCTACTAGACTAGATTTGCTATTAGGTGAAAGAGTTTTCAATGCTAGCTTTAAGAGGGCGCTTTACACAAATGGATCTGTTTCATCAACTCAGCCTCTAAGTGATTTGACAGGTATACGGCAGTTTATGACCGGAAGCGCGTTGTTTGCATTCTTTGATGCGCCTTGGTTGCCTGTTTATGTTTTTATAATGTTCTTTTTTCATCCTTGGCTTGGAGCGTTGACGGTATTTGGAGCTATAGTGGCGGTTACACTCGCTGTGGTGAATGAAAGACTGACAGGTTCTCGATTATTACAGGCAAACAAAGAAAACGGTTACTCGCTGAATCTGACTAATAAGAGCTTAAGAAATTCTGAAGTGGTAGCCTCTATGGGCATGCTTCCCAATTTATTAAGATTGTGGAGGGCTAGTAACTATAAAGTATTATCACTTCAAGGGCGAGCTAGTGAGCTCGGGGGGGCAATATCCAATATTTCAAAAACTTGGAGAATGCTTCTGCAGTCGTTCGTTTTGGGATTAGGTGCTTATCTTGTAATTAATAACCAAATTACACCAGGGGTTATGACTGCTGCTTCATTATTAGTCGGTAGAGCCTTGGCGCCAATCGACCAAATGATTGGTAATTGGAAAGGATTTATCATGGCTAGGGGGCAGTACTCTAGGCTAAATGAGATACTAAAACAGATCCCTGATGATCCTGACCGTATGTCATTACCTCCCCCTAAGGGCGAGCTTTCAGTTGAGCAGATCGTAGTAACGCCACCTGGGGGATATACTCCTGTGGTTAAAGGCGTTAGCTTTAAGGCTCCCCCTGGTGTCTCCGTTGGTATATTAGGTGCTAGCGCTGCTGGTAAATCCACGTTAGCCCGTGCACTTTTGGGCATCTGGCCGGTTCAAAGCGGCAAGGTCCGTTTGGATGGTGCAGATATGTTCCAGCTGGATCGTGCGGAGGTTGGCCCGCATCTTGGCTATCTACCCCAAGATATCGAACTCTTCGAAGGCTCCATTGCAGACAACATCGCGCGCTTTGGCGAGGTGAATGCGGAGAAGGTCGTTGATGCGGCCAGGCTAGCAGGTGTGCACGACATGATTCTCCGCCTACCCCAAGGCTATGACACCGTCATTGGCGCGCAAGGTGGCGCCTTGTCGGGGGGCCAGCGTCAGAGGATCGGTTTGGCTCGAGCGCTATATGGTGATCCAAAGCTGGTGATTCTTGATGAGCCCAATTCCAATCTGGACGATGTCGGCGAGCGAGCCTTGGGTGAGGCGTTGATCAAGCTCAAGCAGAAGGGCACGACGCTGTTCATTATTACCCACAGAGTCAGTGCCCTGGCATATGTGGATAATCTCCTGGTGTTGAGCGAGGGGCAGATCGTAATGTCCGGCGCCCGTGACCAGGTCTTGGCCCAGCTCAAGGTCCAGCAAAGTGGTGGTCCTCAAACGGTGGCCGGTTCCCCGGCTGCTACGTCGCCGCTGCCGCCCAAGTCAGACGCAGGCCAATCGGGAGGGACGTCGGCATGAAGGACGTCTATGCAGAAGCCGCGGCGGCGGGCCTCAAGGTCGATGATGCGCCCGTGCGTCGATTGGGGTTTCTTATTCTCTTCGTGGTGTTCGGTATCGGCGGAGGTTGGGCCGCCCTGGCTCCTTTGGACAGCGCCGTCTATGCCTCGGGTCAGGTGGCAGTGGAGAGCTATCGAAAGACGGTACAGCATTTGGAGGGCGGCATCGTTCGCGAGGTACGCGTCCATGATGGCGAGGACGTGAGCGCTGGCGATGTATTGCTGGTGCTGGATCCGACGCAGACGTCTTCAGAGCTGGAAGCGGTACGCAGTCAGCTGGTTGCGGCTCAGGCTCAGGAGGCCCGTCTGATCGCCGAACGTGATGATGCCGATGACGTGGTTTTCAAGGATAGCGACCTGTCCACCACGGACAAGCGGGTGCAGGAAGCCCGTGCCAGCGAACGCCAGATTTTTCTCGCTGGCCGCAATGCACGCCGTGGTGAGGTCGATGTATTGAAGAATCGCGCTGCCGAACTGGAGCAACAGATTCGCGGCTACAATGAGGTTATCGCCAGTAAGGAAAGCCTGGCCAAGTCCTATGCCAACGAGATAAAGGATCTCAGCTCCTTGCTCAAGGAAGGCTTCGTCAGCAATGAACGCCTGCGCGATCAGGAGCGCAACCTGTCTCGGCTGCAGGCGGAGATCGCCGATCATCGATCATCCATCGCGCGCGCCAAGGTGCAGATCGGTGAGACGCGCCTGCAGATTCTTCAGACCACGCAAAAATTCAAGTCGGACGTCGCGAGCAAGCTGGCCGAGGCCCAATCAAGGGTCTATGAGGCTCGTGAGCGCCTGGCCGCATTGCAAGACAGATTCAACCGCACCGAGGTCAAGGCGCCGGTAAGTGGCATGGTCATGGGGCTAGCGGTACATACCATCGGGGGCGTGGTCCAGCCTGGCACCAACCTGCTCGATATCGTGCCAGATGCAGCCAAGCTGATCGTCGAGACTCACATCGAGCCCAAGGATATCGACCGCGTAGCGGTAGGTAGCAAAGCAGAGGTGCGTTTCAGCGCATTCAGCCATGCCACCACGCCCATCATCGAGGGTGAGTTGATCTATGTGTCGGCGGATCGCCTGACCAACGACCGGGATGGCACGCCTTACTACCTGGGTAGGGTCAAGCTCACGGACCAGGGCGCCAAGGATCTGGGTAGTCGTGAATTGGTACCTGGTATGCCTGCGGACGTACTGATCAATACGGGCTCTCGCACCATGCTGCAATACCTGCTCAAGCCGGCACGCAATGCAATGGCTCGCTCCATGATCGAGGAATAGAGCCAATGATCGTTAAAGCCTTTCCCCTCCTATTGGTCCTGGCTTGGAGCGGTATCGCTCTTGCACAAACCGCTGATACTCCGCGTGCCCAGGATTACGTGGACCTCTGGAAGCTATACCAGGACAGCGCGGTTTCCGATCCACGCATCCGTGGCGCTGAGGCGGAGGTGAAGAACCTAGAGGGTCAAGAGCGTGCTGCTTTCGGTCAACTGCTGCCGCAGTTGAGTGGTGGTGCATCTACGAGTCGGGTACGCCGTGAAGAGGCTGCCCAAAATCTAAGATACAACGGAGAAAGCTATAGCCTCACACTTAGCCAGGCTCTGTATAACGCCGCTGCCTGGCGTGGCTTCAAGCGCTACGAGCAACTCACCGAGCAGTACCGCGCCCAATACGAGGATGCCAAGAACCAGTCTGCCGCGGATCTCGTGCAGCGATATTTCGCTGCCTTGGCGGCGGAAGACAGTCTCGAGCTGGTTACCGCTGAGCGCAAGGCGACGCAGCGCAACCTGGAGCGTGCCCAGGCCCTGTTCGACAAGCAGATGAGCACGGTCACCGACGTGTTGCAGATTTCAGCCAAGGTAGACAGCCTCAAGACCCAGGAGATCGAGGCACGCAACCAGATCCAGGTCACGCGTGAAGCCCTGGCCGAGCTGATCGGACGGGCCGTCTACCAGCCGCTCAAGCGACTGAACGAAAGCGCTCAATTGGCGATGCCTCAGGGTGATGAAGAGCAATGGGTAAACTCGGCGGTGGCGAATAATCCGGCTCTTCAAGCGAAACAGCGCGCTGTGGATGCTGCGAACTACGGAATTGCCGAGGCTAAGGGAGGACATCTGCCTACCATCAACTTCAGTCTTGGCGCACAACGTAGCGACTTTGCATATGAGAATGTCATCGCTTCATCCGCGATCAATACCTACTCCGCCACCATCAGCGTCCAGATTCCGTTCTATAGCGGCGGCTCGACCAGTGCCCGTGTTGCCAGTTCCTACGGCTCGCGTGATGCCGCTGAAGAGGACTATGAATCGATCCGCCGGCAAGTGGTCAAGGAAACGCGCACGGCCTATATGAAAAGTGCCGCAGACTTGGCGAAGATCGGCTCTTCGCGCAATGCCCTGAACTCTGCGATAAAGTCCCGCGCCGCCAGTGAGCGCTCGCTCGGTCTGGGCGTGGCTACCGCTGTGGATGTACTCAACGCGGTGCAGCAGGAGTACAGCGCCAGACGGGATTATCTGCAGGCGCAATACGACTTCGTCACCAATCAGCTGGTGCTACTGCGCTGGAGTGGAGGCTTCCGGGATACCGACATCCAGAAGATCAACGGTTGGCTCGCGGTACCGACGCCAGGAGAGGAACGCAAGACCGGCGTGAAGGAGGGAGAGGTCAGCAAGGGCTAGTCAAGGAGGACGTCGGGCTCCCTTTAGAGCCCGACCGGCTTTTCACACCCAATCACTCTGCCCCACCAGCTGGATATAGCCTTGAGTTCCGCCAGTGAGATCCTGGTTCTCGACCGATTCGCATAGCGCGAGCACCAGATCGGTACGGCTAAGGCCATGGTCCAACTGGGCCGTCCAAGACGCTAGCCCCTGGTCGTCGGCACCTCGATCGAGGATCGTGTGGTACAGCTGATCGACAAATGTCCTGTTGTCGCTAGCCGAGTTGTGGGCGACAAACTCAGGGGACTGCATGAAGGCATTGGCGATGCTGCTGAGTGAAACGCCATCCTTATGCTCAAGAAGCCAATGCTGAAGCCCATCGAAATCGGCCTGTCGATCCAGGGTGCTGTAGAGGCGAGCGACCTGTGCCTGTTCGGCGGTCAACAAAAAGACATTTCGGTCGGCAAAGGCAAGCTGGTTGATATCGTGCAGATACAGATTCTCGCCGGTATCCGTATTGGACAGGACGAGGGTGGTATCTCCCGAGGCGAGGCTACGATCGTAATGCGTCGATGACTGATTAAGCGTCAGTACGTCGCCACCGCCATAGCCGAACACCTGGCTGGAAAGATTGCCATCCAGCACTATGGCACTTTCCTGTAGATGCTCGGCATTGTTGCTACCAAGCACCAAGCCAGGCTGGATGACCAGATCCGAGGACGTCCAGGCGTTGTTGTCGAGTAGGTGCAGGAAGCCTGTGCTGCCCTGGGTTTTATCGATGTTTTCCGCTGAGTTGGTGAATTGGACCATGACCTGGTCTCGACCCATGCCGCTGTTCAGCTGCTGAGTCCAGAACGCCAGGCCATTTCCATCCGCTTGTCTATCTAATACCGTGGTATAGAGGGCCGCGGCATAGGCTTGGTTACCGAAGCTGCCGTACAGACCGGAAAATTCTTGGGAGTGGTAAAAGCTATTGGCGATCTGCTCGAACGAGGCTCCCTCGGCATGGTTCGTCAACCAGGAATTCAACCCTTGAGTATCCGGGGTCCGTCCAAAGACCGTATAGAGCCGCGCCACCTGTGCTTGATCCGGGTCCACCACATACAGGGTACGATCCGTGAATTGCAGTACGTTCACGTCATAAAGTGAGAGACTCACCCCGGCGATCGTGTCCTGCACCTCCAGGCCCGCCCCGCCCGTAAGGTTTTGCAGCTGGTATTCGCCATAGCTGCCAGCCAGGACGAGTGTGTCCAACCCCTGGTATCCGTAGACAGTGGTGTGACTCGCTACGTAGGACAGCCGGCCTTCGTAGAACATATCGCTTGCGCCACTGCCGCTGACAATACCCGCACCGAGGGGTTTGTAGGCGCTAGCCTGACCCAACAGGCTGTCATTGGATTGTGCCGTTTGTGCCAGCCAATCAGCATTGGAGCCGGTGACTGCTGCATACCACGAGAAACTGTAATTGCTGGCGTCACCTGCCGAAAGGACACCCCGCAGTAGAGGCGTACCGCTGCTGGTATCGATCATTGGGCCGCCGGAAGCGCCAGGTCCGAGAGAAGTGCCGACGTAGTAGAAGGAATAGGGGTCGGTACCATAGTAGTAACTGGCCCCTTGATCCTGCATCAAGCCCGTTCCTCGTGCAGGGTACCCTAGCAGCGTTCCATTGAAGTCGTTGGTAGCTGTGGATACGCCGAGCGTACCGACCAGACTGCCCAGATTTACATCCATGTTGAGCAATGCCAGATCGTGGCTGGATTCCGCCGCGCTCGGAATACCATTGCCGTCCTTGTCCCAGTTGTTCGAGTAGCCACTCCAGCTATAAGCGGCATAGCTGCCGAAGGGTGCAGCGAAGCTGGTGGAGTTGACGTAGGCACCAGGGACAACATTCACCTGGGTTGCCCAGCCTCCGTATGCATCGTCATAGACCACGTGGAGTGCAGTCAGCACATCATTGCTTCCCACGACACTACCCGAACCACGGATCACTGTGCCGTCGGGGAATACCGATTGGACGTAGCAAATTTGCTGGTACAGGCTGCTGCTACGACTGGCAATGACGTTCATGCTGTAACCACCGGTTATCTGTTACCACAGATAATAACGGAGCTATGCGAGGTCAGAGACCTGAACCGCCGTCTTTCGTCCTGTAGAGAGCGCCACTGGGCGGTTGCCAGAGAAAGGCCATTCGCCCGTCACCGAGTCTAACGGTGGCGGCAATCCGCAATTCTAGCGTGGGAATGGGATGGTGCCGGCACCAGGAGTCGAACCCGGGACCTACTGATTACAAGAAAGCTGGGCTTTCCTTGAAAATCAGTCACTTAGCCGTTTTCTTGTTACGCATGCGCACGGCTTCAACCCGGATCCGTCGCGGGTCCGGGCTAGCTTGTTACGTGCTGGTTTAGAGGACGGAAGGGGTGACGACGGGGATGCTGAGGTCGTAGATGTCGAGCATCGCGGCCGAGCGGTGGCCGCTGGCCTGTTGCTTGTCAGCGCGGGTGCCAGGGCTGTCGGTGATGCCCTTGCGCTTGAGGTCGTGCAATGCGAAGCGCTGCTCGGCCTGGATGACTCCATCGGCGATCGCCGTGGTGATGAAGCGCTGCCAGGCGCTGTCCAGGCTGGACTTGACCAGCGCACCGCCGTGAATGGCCACGATTGCCGGGCGCCGCTCTGGTGCAGCGGGCGTAGGGATGGACTTCTTCGTCCAGATCGCTGTGCGGTATGCCCTGGCAGAGTTCCAGGCCTCCCGGAGACGTGGCGTCCAGCTGACGACGTTGTCGCGGCTACCCTTGCGGCGATTGGTCTGCAGGCCTTCGGGCAATTCGTTGGCATCGGTGAGTGTCACCACCTCAATCCCGCGCAAGCGGCATAGGTAGGCCAGCTCCATCACCAGCCACAGGTAGGCTGGACAGCTGCCAGGTTGGCCGCGGCTGAGGCGTCCCATTTCGCGAGCTCGCTGGATCAGCAGGTCCATCACTTCTGGTGCCGGCAGGCGCCGCTGCTTGCGCTCGGTGGGCGCCTCGATACCCAGGGCAGGGTTGACGTCGACGTAGCCGCGGTTGCGGCCCCACTGCAGAACGCGGCGCAGATAGCGGAGGGCGTGGGCAGCCTTCGACGGCGTACCTTCGGCGGCGATCCGATCGACCAGGCGCTGGACCAGGGCTGGAGTGAACTTGCGGACGGCGAGGGCGCCGAGTGGCTTGCCCAGCTTTGTGGGAATGCCGACCAGGACTTTCCGGCAGTAGTCGTAGTCTGCCTGGGTCTTGGTGGCGAGCTGCTTGAATTGCTGGCTCGCATGGTACTGGCTGCAGAGGTAGTCGAGGCTCTCGCGATCGACGCCATCGCGCTCTTCCATGATGCGGTGCAGCTCGGCGAGGGTGACGGTGGCCGGTGCAACGTTCTTGCGGCGCTGCCGGCCGGCTTCGTCTCGGTGCAGGGTGTACCAGACGCCATGCCCGCGGTGATCGAAGAAACAGGCCGCGGGTAGCGCGGCCTGGTCGATGTGGGTCGGTATATGGGGGTTAAGCTTTCGCTTCCTGGCTCGCCTCATAGGATGTCGACGTCGTACCGCTCCTGGCTTGCCGACTTGACGCCGCCGGCCTGATTGATGAGTTCGAGGGTGGTCCAGGGGCCTGTGCGGCCCCTGAATATCCGGACGCCCTGGTCGAGCAGGATCCGCTCAACGTCCGCGCGCCGGTTGTACCCGGTGATTGATTGCAGATCCTGGAAGGTGAGGATCCCGGTCGCCGGTGTCATTGCTCCAGCCACTCCTTGCGGCGACCGTACTGCCGCCGCATTTCCTGGATGAGTTTATCGGCCGCCTGGGCACCACGTTTACTGGAAATCAAGGCGGTCAATTCTTGTATCCGCTCGGGCGAAATGTAGCCCTTGCGGATCCAGGTGCGCGCCTCGGCCTCGAGGAGTTGCAGTGGCTGAACCGTATTCATGCAGCGCCTCCTATCGACTGAAGTTCTCGCCTATAAGGTGCATCGCGCACTTCGGAGCCTAATGCGGCTACGTCTGCCAGATGGCAGGAGCGGCACCACAACTCCCCAGCATTGACGATCTCAGGGTACCCAGTAGCAAGACTGATTGCAGAGTTGCGGAGGGACCAAGGGCCATGCACTGTCCCGCAGTTGCTACATACTCCGATTTGCCTCATCCGAAGGACGTGTTTTTTGTAAACAGCTGTCGTTCCTTTACTTATCGGGTAGCCCTTTCCCTTGGTCCTACGCACGAAAGAGCATTTCTTGGAACAGGTGGTGATTTTCCCGATATCAGAGGGCTGCAGATCCATTTCCTTTCCGCAAATCACGCAAGGCTGACAGACGCGAATTATCCGGGCCTGGGCAGCACAAGCTCTGCTGCAGGTCGAGACAGCCACCCTTACTACGTGGCTCGTTGCTCTTTTGAACTTAATGCCGCAAACAGGGCAAGTCATTCGTATTTGCCCCGCTTCTCTCGATAACGGAGTTTGGTTGGATAGCTCTTTCATCTGGCAGACCCTTCGTCTCTAGGTCCTGTTGTCCGCTCAATCATTTTTCCTCCAGGCCGTTAGGCTGCGCGTAGGAATGTTCCAGCGATGCCACCCTGCTGGCTTCCGCCTTGGCGCAATCCAGGCGGAGGGCGTGGACGGACAGGGCTTGGATCAGCTGATTGGCTTCGTGGCGAGCGTCGTGCAGGGCGTGGTGGCGAATGCCCTCGAAGTCGCGCAGCTTGGCGGCGGGGTACAGGTCCAGCAGGGTCCGCAGATCCCGTTCCTCGTGGTGATGCCAGGGCACCAGGTTGTTGCCGATGCGGTAGGCGTTGCCCAGGATGACGCAGTCGAAGGCGGGGCTGTTGCCCCAGATCCGCCGTTCGACGTCGGCGAGATAGCCGTCCTGGTCGGACTGGGGCGTCGATTGCTGGAGCAGCCAGTTGGAGAAGAGGACCAGCGCGGCCCGGATGTCGTCCCGATCGCGGCTGCCGTCGATCTCGGCCCGGGCCTCGGGCGACTGCTGCCACCACCACTCGATGGTTTCACTGTCAGGCACGGCGCCGCGGGCAATGGCGGATTCCAGGTCGACGCGGCTGTAGAACTCGTCGGCGATCGCCGCGGCGGCGGTGCCGGCACCGGTCACGGCAACGGCGCCGATGGACAGGATCGGGGCATTGTTGCCCTGACCAAGAGTCTCCAGGTCGATGACGATGTCGATGCAGCGGCTCATTGGAAATCCCCCGCGGCATCTTGAGCGTGCGATTTCTCTGCCCACCGGACGGCGAGCTCCCAGGCCGCTTCGTAGGTGTCGGCGTAGATCCAGACGGTGCGCATGTACCCGAATCCGGACGCGAAACAGTCTTGGTTCATGTACTTGCGGACGGTACTGCCGAACTGGATGGCCAGGCCCAGCAGCTGGCGGCGGAACAGCGCGTGGGCGTTGTCGGCGAGGTGATCCTGCTCGGTGAAGTGTTCGAGCTCACATGGGCGCTGCATGACCTCAACCACCTGCTTGAGTGATGGGTGCTGGTGCCCCTCCTCGTCGAGCAGCTCGTCGATCAGATCGCGTATCGCCCCATCCCAGTGCTTTTCGGCGAACGCTTCGGTGACGGTCGCTGCGGCCAGGTCGACGATCTGCAGGGTACGCAGCTCGTGCTCTTCGGCCTGGGCGGAACGGGTAATGCCGGAATTGGTAGTCATACGGTTGCTCCGGTGTGCTGGTGGGCCGGCTTAGCCAGGGTGGTTTCGATGACCTCGGCGTCCTCGGCGGTCAGGGCGCCGAGGGTGTTGGCCATGCTGGCCAGGGCGAGGAGGTGGATGCGATCGCCGCTGGAGTGGCTGACCTGGTAGCGGATGACCGCCTCGCCCAGCAGGGCGGTGGCCTGGCAGCGTTGCACCAGGGCCGGGTAGAGCGTGATAGGCTCAGCATCGCTACTGCGCTGGTTTACGTTAGGCATGATGTTTCTCCAGTGGTGGTGGTCGGCCTGGGCGAGTTGGCGCTCCCCAGGCCTCTTTTTTCCGGCGTCCCGTCAGCGGATCCGGACCTTCTTCTCGCCGTCGATCACGAACAGCTGGACGTCCTCGAGGCGGTACTGGCCGCCGACGCCGCCCTTCACGACGAAACCTTCTGCAGCCCCCGGGACGATCTGGACGGGGAAAGGTGTCGGCCAGCCTGCCCAGTCGCGCTGGTTGGCGTATGGGCTGGTTTTCTTGATCTCGGCGTAGAGCTTGTGGCCAGTAGGTTCGGCTTCAGCAGCCTTCTGCCAGAACTCCCAGAGCAGCTGGACCGGACGGCGAACATAGGTGCCGTCGACGTGCTCGAGGTCAGCCTCGCCGTGGAATCCACGCTCCATGGCCATCTGCTCAAACCGTGCGCGTCGGGCTGCCAGATCTAGGTGCTTGGCGTTCATGCGGCCTCCCGGTTGTAGTCGCGGCGGGCGGCGTCGTAGTGGCTGGGCAGGATCTCCTCAGCACCCTCGATCCAGCCGGCGCTAGGCTTGCCGGCGGCGACGTTGGCCAGGTGCTCGGCTTGATCGATGGCGAAACCCAGGCAGAAGTAGGCCGTGCCATGCTGGGTGAAGAACAGGCCGCCACAGAGCAGCAGGTTGCCGGTGTTCACGCCCAGGCGATCCCAGAACGCATGCACGTCGAGAGCCCGCGGACAGTACTCCTGCCATAGCTCGACCAGACGCTGGTGCTCGACCTGGAGGCCTTCGCGCTCCGCCTTAGGCATGCCCTTGGCCGTCTTAGGATTGACGCGCAGGCGGCGGAAGCCCCACTGATCAGGCCGGCACCAGTGAACGTCCAGCTCCTGGCCACCCTTGAGCTTGATGCCGCCGGGCATGACGTCGTTCATGGTGCGGAGCAGGGCGACCTCACCGCCGAAGGCCTCGCCCAGACGATCAGCAGCGAGCCGCAGGGCTTGGCGTTGGTTGAAGCAGTCCTGGACGATGGCGACGACTGCAGGATCCGTGGATCGGTAGTGGTATTGCTGCATGGTGTGTCTCCTTGGGTGGGTGGATCAGGGCTTGAAGTGCCAGCACTTCACGTTGGGTTCTTTCTTTTCGCTCAGGGGGTTGCGCAGCATTTCGCGGGTGCGAATCGCGCTGGACGTGGAAACGTTGATGCCTATGAGCTTGTGCCGGCGGCAGTCGGGCAACATGCGGCGCAGGGTGTTGAGGTCCGGGATCTTCTGCTTGAACTCAGCGGCCTTCTCGGCGAACTGGTTGAGATTGATGGCGATGAGTTCGTCGGGCTTCTTGGCGTGGTTGACCAGGGCGTGGTCGCCGCGAGATTCCAGGTAGTCGTATACGGCCCAGAATTCATCCAGCTCGGCCGGGTCGGCGCTGATGGCGTTCTGGCGCTCCATGGCCATCTGCAGCAGCTGCTGATCGCACGCGGCCAGCTGGGTGTCGCTCAAGGGCAGGACCAGGGCCAGGCAGTCCACAAGGGCCAGGATCATGGCGTGGTTCTTCACCACCCGGGCCGAGCGCAAGGCGCTGATCTTGCGCAGCCGATCGCGGTGGTGCGGGTAGCGTTCGTTGAATAGGGCCATGACCTGGGGTTCGGCCTTGATGGCTTTGATCAGGAAATGACTCAGCTCCTCGATCTCCATCAGGACGATGGCGTCGGCGGCGGCGCTGCTGGCGTCGGTGATGTTGGGCTTGGTGAAGTGCAGCTTCACGATGCGCGAGAGGATGGCTTCGTGGCCCGTCACCGGCGCGTTCTGGCTGATGACGATGGTCCCGCGGAAGGGCGGCTCGTAGGTTTCGTTGGTGTTGTTCTTGACGCCGCGGGTGCGCAGCAGACCGCCGCCGAAGAAGTCCTTCAGCTCGTCCCAGTCAAAGCTCTTGGTGTTGGCGGCATCGCTGTTGCGATCGCCCTCGAGGAGCACGACTGGCATGCCGGCGACCTGGCCCATGGCGCGGCTGCGGCCGGAGGCCGAGCCCTTGGTCGGGTCGAAGCCTTCGTAGTTGCGGCCGAACAGCTTCCAGATGAAGACCAGCAGGGTGGACTTGCCCGCGGCGGGCTCGCCAGTCACTTCCAGGAAGGGAAAGCTCTCGTACTGCGCGCGGATCTGCTCGGCGAACAGCGAGCCGAACCAGTAGGACAGGGTGATCAAACCCTTGGCGCCGAAGCATAGCCAGAGCTTGGGCAGCCAGTCTTCGCGGTAGCCAGTGCTGTCGGCCTGGGCTTTGATCTTCAGCAGCGCCGGCGACTTCACCCGCCGCTTCCCCAGCTCGAAGTAGTCCTCGCCGTTCACCTTGACCAGGTTGCCGTTGTGGCAGGCGATGTCGTTGAAGATGTAGGCCTGGTGGTCCTTGCTGTAGCCCATGAAGTCGATGGTCTCGACGGTCTTCACGCCCTCGGTCTGGGTGATGACGATCTGGTCCAGGTGCTTCTGGGTACCGAGCCAGGTGGCGCCGGCATGCAGCAGCTTGGCCTTGAATTCGCCGCTAGAGGCCATCTGCTTCGGGGTGAAGGCCAGCTTCTCGGCCGGGCCGTCGTGGGGCGGGTTGATGCGGAGGTAGTACCAGGCCTCGCCGGTGGATTCGCTGATCTGCTTGTAGAGGGTCTCGAAGTTGCAGTTGGCCAGCAGCTTGAGCGAGCAGACGTTCTCAAGGGCCTGGCGACGGGCGCTTCCGTCGTTGAGCATCCGATCCTCCGGCTCGTCGCTGCTCAGGATGGCGCGCTGCTCCTCGTCCAGCTTGCTGAGGTCGAACTTGGCCCAGTACATGCGGTTGCCGAAGTCGAAGTAGAACTCGCTGCTCGCTTCCTCGAAGCCGTAGATCCGCAGGGCCTTCTCCTTGGGGGAATCGGCCAGCAGCAGGGTGCCCTGGTAGTGAGCGATCTCCAGATCGCGCTCAATGCGGCCTTTGCGCTTGTCCTCTTTCTCGAACATCCAGCGCTGGTGCAGATCGTTCCAGTCGACCTTGCGGCCACCGGGTTGCGGAATCTGTGCGGCTTCCTGGTTGCGATAGCCCAGATCCTTGGCCAGGCGTACCCACTTGCGGATGTTCTCCCGGGCGGTGGGCTCGTTATCCAGGGCCCAGACCAGTTTCGGCAGCTTGGGGCCGCGGGTACGGGCCAGCTCCTTGAGGGCTTCCTCGGGGAAGGGTGCGCTCGACATCATGGAGACGGCCTGGATGCCGTGATGCAACAGGGCGATGGCGTCGAAGATCCCCTCGACGATCCACAGCTCCTGGACCTGCAGCAGGTCGACGGTCGGCGGCACCCAGAGCTTGCCCTTGTAGCTCCAGGCCGGCTTGAAGCGGGCCTTCTTGCTGCCGAAGCGGTTCGGGCGATCGATCAGCCGTTCCCAGTAGCCGCCGGCGGGCATTTCGAAGCGCACGGTGGCCGAGCCGATGCCGAGGTCGCGGTCCCAGTAGTTCTCCTGGGTATACCAGCCCTTGATCAGGCCCAGATCGAAGCCGCGGGCGAACTGGAGGTAGCCATCGGCACTTGCGGCCGGGGCATCGTTGGTGGGCTTGAAGCGCTCGGACCAGTCCTCGAAGAGGTCGCTGTACAGCTCCTTGACGTGCCAGGTCTGGCCGCACTTCGCCTCGCGGCCGCATTTGAGCACCCAGGGCGCGCGGTGATCGGTGAACAGTTCGCGCTTGTG
Organism: uncultured Pseudomonas sp.; assembly: GCA_963519325.1. Lineage (GTDB taxonomy): Bacteria > Pseudomonadota > Gammaproteobacteria > Pseudomonadales > Pseudomonadaceae > Chryseomonas. The sequence continues at coordinate 16,956 of CAUQPA010000003.1, forward strand.
GCAGGCAGGGCATTCGCCCTTGCGCATGTAGTTCGTCCCGCCGATGTGCCGCATGCCGAGGTCGCCCTCGAGGCGCTGCAGCACGTCGGCGCGGAGCTGGTGGTCCATTTGGTACATGCTCAGAACTCCGCCGCGCGGCCGGTACCGAGGTCGCGCACCAGGCGCAGATCGCTGCCCTCATGGCGCTCGGCGTCGGTGGCCAGGATGTTCAAGGCGCGGGCGAGCTCGCGCAGCTCGGCGGGGGTCCAGAAGTCGATGACGCCCAGGACGCCATCGTTCGATACAACGGTAGAGCCGGCGGCGTCGCGGGCGAGGGTCACGTCGAGTTGGCGGCGCATCAGTTGGCCTCCTGGTTGGCGAGCTGAGCGCGGATCTGGGCGGCGGTCTGGTGGGCGGCGAGCATGGAAGGGAAGCGCTGCAGGATGGAGGCGCGGCGCTTTTCGGTGTCCTCAATCCGGAGGTAGCGCGGCTCGTTCCAGTGCTGGTTGACGATGTAGTCGGCGCGGCCCTGGAGCCAGCGGGCGTAGGTCTCAGCGACTGCCGGCGGCAGCTCGATCTGGAGGGAAAGGGTGTTCGGCATGATGTTTCTCGCTGCAAAAAGGCGCAGTTCACCCATACCCACGCAAGGCGGGCATGGATCAGGTATTCAGGGGCTTAGCGGGAGGCGTTCTGTCGCGTGCCGGGGTCTTCGTCGATCAGGGCGTCGAAGATCTCCACGACCGGAATGCAGTAGCGCAGGCCAGTGGCCGGGTTGACCAAGACGACGACGTCGCCGGTGCTGGCATCGATGTCCAGGAAGCGGTGGCCCTTGAGGGCTTCGAGTTGGTCTCCGGCACGAGCGACCAAGCGCTCGGCGGTGTGCTGCGGCACGCCCAATAGCTGCAGGTGCGCGGCGGCGGCATCCTGCAGGGCCTGGCTGCGGCCGAGGTGTTTGGCTTCATGGTTGCGCAGGTAGGCGAGGGCAGCGGCCTGCATGGTGTCGAGGTAGTCGGCGGGGTGGTTGGTGGTGGTCACGATGCGATGTCCTCTCTTACGTGCGGCTGCTGGTCTTCTTCTGGCTCTTCCTGGAGCAAATTGAGCTGCTCTTCACGGATCGCCTCGTTGTTCTCGTATACCTTCTGCGCCATAGCAGTCAGGTGGCTGTTGCTTGGGGGCAACTCGCACGCCGGCGCATTCGGCAAACCACTCGGGCTGGCCAGGTGAGTCAGCTCCGTATGGGCATAAAACGACGCGCTGCAGGGCGCGAAGTGACACTGGAAAACCTGTTGCCGCAGGAACACGTGGGCAAACCAACTGGTCCGGCAGACCAGGGGCGCACCACAGAAGCAGCACCAGAATTGCCCCTTCTTCTGTTTCTTGAACAAACGCATCTATCTTCCCTGCCGCCTGTGGCGGCTCCGGCCTAGCCGGTTTCTGGCGCTCCGCGCCGACTACGAGCCCGCTGTCCTGGCTGGCTTTCAGGGTTCGCCGTTCGGCTAGTGTTTTCGGCCAGATGACCTGGCCGCGTGCAGCGTGATCACTGCCCAGACCTCTTCCTCACGTGCCGCCATGTGCCGGCGATGCGCGCCGAGGATCTGCTCGATCTCCTTCTCATCAATCACGCCGTCTTCCAGAGCCTGGCCGATGATCTGGTCCACCAGGCCACGCTTGACGGCGGTCTTCACCGAGCGGGCGTAGAGGTCCAGGTTGTCCAGGTCGCCGACCTCGGCCTGGCGCACGAAAAATCCGCCGTACTGAGAGGCCAGGTAGTCCACCAGGTGGGTGGTGCCGGTCTCCTGCTCGAGCAGCAGGATCTGGGCATCACTCAGCGGGCGGCAGCCGGCGGTTTCGTAGGCGTGGTTATCGAACTTCTTGAGCGGCAGGCCAAGGCGGGCTGCGGCGCACTCGCGACCACCTGGGTAAGCGCAGATCACGGCGCTGATGACCTGGCGGCGGGTTTCTAGGGCGGGGCGTTTCATCTTCCAGTTTCTCCCTGGGCCGCAGGCCCGTACTGTTCCGGCTTAGCAACGTTTATCTCACCGTCTTTTATGCCCAGTAGTACCGCCGCGCGGTGGGCCATGCCTCGCTTCCCCTTCTTCTTGCCTGCCAGCACCTGGTAGACGGTGAAGGCGTCGAGCTCATGCTCGCGACAGAAGTCGGCGATGCTCCTGCCCTCTCGCTCTAAGGCCTCACGTGCTTGTGCCGGTGTGCGCAGCGCTGTCATAGTTCAAATTCGTTCAAATGAGTTAAGTCACGCGAACTCTATCACTCAATTGAGTTAAGTCAACAGGGTAGTTTTATTCAAATGAGTTCAATCGGGAGCCGGTTGAAGGAGGAGCGCGAGCGCCTTGGCATGTCCCAAGGGGTTTTCGGCGAATTTGGCGGCGTGAAGACAAACGCCCAAGTGAAGTATGAGAAGGATGAACGGAGCCCTGATGCTCTGTACCTGCAGGCCCTTCACAACGCTGGCGTTGACGTGTGTTACGTCATAACTGGTCTACGCGCGAGCGCTATCCCGGAAAACGCGCTTGGCCCAGAAGAGGCTGAGATCCTCCTCTATGTCCGAGGAATGTCTGAGTACAACAAAGAGTCCGTCCGCCGCATGGCTTTCGCGATGGCTGCAGCGGATGGCGCACTGGATTCCGGTAAGGCGTAAGGCCTGCCGGCCCTGGCCATGGGGGCCAGGAATCATGGATTCCCAAGGAGCAGTTCCATGAAGATGCATATGGGTGTCATCAAACGCCGACTTGAAAAAATTGGACTGGCAGGCAGCCTGTCTCTTGTACTGGCCACAGGCGTATTACCCTCCATGCCAGTTGAAGCTGCCAAGCAGATGCCTATCTCAACATCAGAAAATGAGAAAAGCCTTGAGCTACCTGTCGATACCTTCGTTAAGCGGCTTAATAGCCGATTGAAGACCGCGCAGGTGGGCTTCATGGCCGGGAAGCCCGAGATCAGCGAAGGCCCTGTGAACGACGTACTGAAGCTATCCGTCGGACCACACAATGTCGTTATTGCGACGCTGGGGAAGGGATCGCGGGTGATCAAGCAGGTCATGGTCGTAGGCTCCGGGGATGGCACTCCGAAATCCGGTATGACGATCCTTATGGCAGTCAGCGCTGTATTCGCGGCCACGACTCCCGATCTGCAGGTCAAAGACGTGCTTCCTAACCTTCCTGCGATTCTCAAGGGCGAAGATCAACAGCATGGTTCGGTCTCTTTTAGCGGAGTGAAGACGCCCACCATGGGAGCTGTTTTCACGGCTCAAGGCATATGACTGCTCTACTAGCCCGGCCCTGACGCCGGGCTTTTTGTATCCGCGGCTGAACAAGGGTTGGCGAACCACCTCACAAAATGTACTGTATGTGGATACAGTATTGCTTGGTAAGCATCACATGGAAACGGCAGTCCAGAGACATCTAACCAACCCCTTCCGACAACCTCTGATCCTCATGCCCTCTCAATCCGAGGTCGAGCTGGTTAATGCATTTCGACTGCTTCCGGAGCAGGATCAGGAGCGCGTACACCGTATGGTCAGGGATCTGGCCCGCGTGCATGGCCCCCTAGGGCATGCTCAGCTCTGAGCCTTAGCCTCCTGCAACCTCTTCCATTCCCGCTCCACCGCCCGCTTCGCCGTGGCTTTGGTGGCGTACAGATGCCGCAACCGTCGCGGCTTGCTCTGGTCGCCCTCGGTGAGGGTGTGCTCCTTACCAGTCTTGGGATCGCGGTAGTAGGCGATGATGCCGGTGTAGTCGCCCTGGATCTCGTCGACCAGGTCCGCCACCAGGTCCTCCGGTAGCTTGGCTTCCAGCTCGAGGCGCGTGGTGTAGCCGCCGTCCGCGGTGAGACTGTGCTGCACGTTCCCCCCGTACCAGATGATGGCGTCGATCTCGGCCTTCACGCCCTGCAGTGTGTAGGTGAGCTCGGGCATGAGCTCCGGCCGGCCCAGGGCGAGCTGGTAGGTGAGGGTGGCGGTACCGCGCTGCAGGCGGTTCCACTCGGCCCGGGCGGCGCGCAGCGCGGAGAGCTGGTCGGCGTAGGTGTGGCGCAGGTCCTTCACGTTGTCGCCACCGCCGGCGATGGCCTCCTGCTTCTTGGCGCTGTTGACGTCGTAATAGAAGGCCCGCACGGCGTCGTAGCTCTCGCGATCGGCCTGCAGGTAGCTGTGCTGGTCGCCGTCCTGGCGGGTGAGGGTGACATGGCCCAGATCGGCGCCGCTGACCGCCTTGCCGCCGCCGGCCGGGAGGAACAGTAGCCGCCCGGCTTTCACGGTGGCCACCGCGTCATAGTCTTCGCCCAGACGGGTTAGCAGGTTGGCGTCCGACTCGCTGGTCTGATCCAGCTGCAGGACCTGCTGCGCCTCGAGGTCGGGCGCGATGAGCGGGGTGAGTCCCTGGCGCGCGGCCAGGCTGCGCAGCACGGCGCCCAGGGTGGTGGCACTGTAGCTCTGATCCCGTTTGGTCTTGAGGCCCTTACGCAGGTCGGCGCTGCGGGCGCGGATGCTCAGCACGTCGGGGGCGCCGCTGTGCTCGGTCTCGTCGACGATGTAGCTGCCCTTGTCGATCAGGCCGGTGGTGGACCAGCCCAGCCAGAGGCGGATCTTGGCGCCCCGGGGCGGGATGGCCAGCAGGCCGTCGTGGTCGGACAGCACCAGGCTCAGCTGGTCGGCCTCGAGGCCGCGGTTGTCCGTCAGATCCAGGCTGATCAGCCGCGGCGCGATGAGAGCGCTGATGTCCTTGCCGTCGACCAGGATCTGGTAGCGCGCTTGGGCATAGGTAGCGCCCTGCACCAGGTCGCGGCCGAGGGTGCGCAGCTGGCCGGTGGCGGTATCGAGCAGTTCCTGGATCACAGCAGCTTCCTCAGCACGGTACCCATGCCGGCAATGCCGACACCGAGCAGCTCGCGGCCGGTGTCGTCGTCGACACGCTTGAGGGCGATGCTGAATTCGATGCGGCGCGGGGTGCCGTCCTGGAAGAACAGCGTTTTGGTCTCGGTGATGCTCTCGATGACCCACAGCCCGTAGATCCGCCCGCTGCCCTCGATCAGCGGCCAGGCGCCGCCGGTACCGGCCATGTAGCGCAGCACGTCCAGGCTGCTGGGCGTGCCGGCAAGCTCTGGAGCGAGCCAGCCGGGCAGGGTGATGCTGTCATCGCCCTTGCCCAGGAACTGGCGCGCCGGCGCGGCGCCCACGCGAGAGCTGCTGGCATGACGGTAGTCGGTCTGCCGTTGCAGCTCCTGGTAGGCGAGGGTGTACAGGCTGAAGATGAAATTGCCGAGGGCCATCATCATTGGTGGTCAGTCCTTGTCTCTGAGGCTGCTGCGGCCGCGGGCGGCTTTCTCAGCCTGGACCCGGGCCAGTTCGGCACGGACTTGGCGTGCGATAGCCTGCGGATCCTGGGCGGGGCCAGCGTGGATGTGGATTTCGATGTGGTCGCCTGCGCTGGGGGCCACCGGTACCGCAGGCGGCAGCGCGGGACGGTCGTCGAAGGTAATGGGCTGGCTTTGCGTGCCGTTGAAGACCGTGGGTTGCGGTAGAGACTGGGCTAGTGCCATAGGCGCAGCGCCGATCCCGAGCGCTACCGCGCCGGCGGCAGTGAGTCGTTTCGCTGTCGACATCAGCTGGGCCAGCGGGCCGTCTTCGCCTTTGCCCAGGCCGACGGCCAGGCCCTGCATGGTGTACTCGCCCAGCGCTGCAAAGACGCGGGACGGCGAGTGAATGTCGAGCTTCTCCTTGAAGAAGTTGATCACACTCTCTCCAGCGCCCATCACGGCATCCTTTACTGCGCCCATGCGGCTGGTGATGCCATTGACCAAGCCATCCATGAGCATGCCGCCCATGGCCATGAATTGGTTCGGCAAGCCCGCGATCAGGTTGACCAGGCCAGCCAGCCACTGGCCGAAGACTCGCCCCTTACTGGTGGCGGTCTCGAGTTCGGCGCTGGTGGCCTTGAACGGCTCGAACAGGCGGCTGACCCAACTCCAGGCAGTGCCAAGGGCCGCGGAGATGCTGTCCCAGATGGGCGCCAGTGGAGCCAGGGCACTGCCCACGCCGGTAATCAGTGGCTGGAGTGGTGCCAGGCCCTGCTTGAAGCCCTGCCACATACCCGCGAAAAAGGCTTTCACCGGCTCCCAGTACTTGATGAGCGCAACGGCGCCAAGAACCAGGGCCGTCACCAGCAGACCGATGGGGTTGAGCAGAAGCGCGCGGGTCAAGAACAGCACTGCCTGTCCAACGAATCGCAAGCCCGCTGCAGCGCCACCAAGTATCCCGGTTGCTGCTCCACGGAGGACGCCTACCAGGCCCGTCCAACCGCCGCGCAGTACGTTGAGGCTGGTACCGAGCAGGCCGTTGGCTCTTACGTAGGCAATGGTGCGCGATGTCGCTGCAGCCAGGCCTTGAGCATTGGCTTTGGCCAGGTTGGCCGTCGCCTGGGCTGCCCCCTTGATGCCACTCGCTACCTGTCCGGCCATTGTCTTGCTCCACGTCAGTGAAGCGGTGACTGCCTGACCCATGCGGCTGGTCGTTGTAGAAATGCTGGAACCGAACTGCACCAATGACGCTCGAGCTCGCGTCCAGATCCCAGGTTGGATTGCCGCCGCTTGCCAGTGGGAGGCAAGGCGCTGACCAAGCCCCGACAGGCCGCTGGAGGCGCGAGCGAAGAGTCCCATGGACTGGGTGGCAGCCGGTAAGTCGCGTTTACCGAGGCGAGTGAACAGCCCGATGACGGAGGGAAGCTTGATACCAATCTGTCCCAGCATGAAACGGGTGATCAGCATAGGGCCGAGGATACCGGCCAGGCCAAGTGCTACGGTTCCGAAGGCAATCGACACGGCCGACAGCACGGCAGCTACCTTGACGAGGTTGCCTGCGAGGACGGGATTTTCGCGAGCCCAGGCACCGGTCGCGCTGGCAAGATCAGAAAGCCAGGTGATGATTTCCTTTAGCTGGGGAGCGACGGCGGCACCGAACTCGGATTGGGCGTTGGTAAAGCTGCCGGTCGCCGCCTCCCATAGGTTGGTCACGGTCTGCAACTGCTCATTCACACGGCGCTGCAGATCGGCCTGAGCCTTCATCTTACCCTGGACTTCCTGGTAGCCGGTCAGTCCCTTGGACATCATGGTATTGAGCGCGGTGAGGGTCTCGGAGTCGTCGCCGAAGATCTGTTTCAGTACGCCCAGGCGGGTCTCGGTGTTGAGCCCCTTGAGCTTGTCCAGCTGGGCATAGAGCTTCTCCATGCCGCCGAATTCGCCCTTTCCGTCGGTGAAGTCGAGCTTGATGCCCTTGTCCTTGAGGCCCTTGTTCGCTTTGCCGACTTTGTCGGTGTCCATACCCATCTGGAAGATCTTGCGCAGGGCGTTGCCGGCGGCGCCGCCCTCCATGCCGGTCTGGTCGAGCTGGATCAGCAAGGGAGCCAGGGCGTTGGCGGCCTCGAGGCCCTCCTTCTTGATGATGTCCAGCGCTGGGCTGATTTTGCTGAAGCCTTCCAGCATGTTGTTGGAGTCGACGCCCAGATAGAAGCCACGCTGGATGGTATCCATAAGTGCCATGAGATCCTTCTCGCTGGTGCGGGTGGCGTCCTGCATTTTTGCGGCGAACTCAGCGGCCTCGGTAACCGGCATCTTGAGCTGGACGCCTAGATAAGCCGCTGCCTCGCCCATGCCGCCTAAGATGGTCTTGGCCGTCATGCCCTGGCGTACCAGCATGGTCATCATCTCTTGGAACTCGGCTGTAGTACCGGGCAGGCGATCGCCCAGGCGCGTGGCGAGATCAGAGATCTCCTTAAATTCCTTGGGGACGGTGCCGTCGCTCAGCATCAGCGAGGCGCGCAGCTGGGTGGCCGCATCTTCGGCTGGAGCGAAGGCCTTGATCATGCCCAGCACCGGACCGCCCAAAGCGGCGCCAGTAGCGGCAGAGCTGGCACCAGCTACTGCGGCGTTCCCAGCGAACTCCTGGCCGCGTTTTAACGCCGCGCGGGTAGTTGCCAGCTTTTCCTGGGTGCGGTTGAGGCGCTCGAGCTTGGCCCTCTGCGCATCAATCGCCGCATTGGCATTCCCCAGTTGAGCCTGCAGGCGCACCTGGGCGCCGGCGAGGTCGCGGGTATCAACACTACTGGCGCGCAGGATCGGTAGCAGGCGCTGCAGCTCAGTACGCTGAGCGGTGTGCTTGGTCTGGAGTTTCTCTACCGCGGCCGCGGCATTGGCGAAGGTCTTCTGGAAGGCGACGGACGGGGCGTCCATGGCCTTGAGCTGCTCGCGGTAGGACCGCAGCTTCTCCTGGCCCTTGGCGAGGGCCTCGGCGCTCTGGCGCACGGCCTCGCGCTGGCGCTGGTAGGCGCTGATGTCCTGCTGTTGCTGGTTGAGCTCCTTGACCCGGTCCCGGGCTGCCTTGAGCGCCCGGGCGGTCGCGTTGCCGCCCCCAGCGATGCGTTTGAGGGGAGCCGTGACCTTGTCCAGGGCGGACAGGAGGACGCGGATCTGCAGGTCATTGGCCATCGGGGGCGACTCGTTTGCGGGCGCGCTCGCGCCAGTCCATCAGTTCGGCCAGGCCCAGCTGGTCGAGCTGGGCTGGTTGCCAGTGGAAGGTGATGGCGAGATCCGCCATCGCTTCCTCTACGCGGACGGGGAGAGCTCCGCCCGGACCGACTTCTTGAGCAAAAAACCGGCGATCTTCCCACCGACGTCGACCAGGTCGGCCGGATCCATGCCGCGGACTTCGGCCTCGGTGAGGCTGGGGATGCTGATGCGCGGGGTTACACGCATGATCGCGGCGACATCCAGCTGCAGCAGCTCGGCCAGGGAGACGCCACGCAGCTCGCCGGCGTTGGGCTTGCGCAGGGTGACTTGGGCGATGACGGTCGAGCCGCGAACGATGGGCTGGTCCAGGACGACTACGTTTTCCGGTACCGGCTCGGAAGCGGTGAAATTGTGGGTGTGGGCGCCCGCAGGAATGGCATCGCCTAGGGTTGCGTTGGCGTTGGTGTTGTCGCTCATGGTGGTACTCCAGGTAATAGGCTAGGGCTGGCCCGCCGGAGCGGGCCGAAAAAGGGGAGGGATCAGATGCCGAGGGCAGCGCGCTGCTTGGCCAGGCGGTCTTCACCGCCGACGATCTCGACGAAGTTGAGGAGGTCGATCTCGATCACGGTCTCGCCCGCCACGATCAGCTTGTAGTAGCTGCAGGTGGTGGTGATCTTGTGCTCGGTGTCTTCGCCCGGGGTGGCTTCGCCCATCTCGATGGTCTCGTGACGGCCGCGGACCACGATCTCGACGGCGGTGTCCTCGCCGGTGTCGTCCTGCTGGTAGGTGCCGGTGAAGCGCAGGGGTACGGCTGCGGCGCCCACGGCGCCGAATTGCTTTAGGGCGGTGAGATCCAGTCCGCCCAGGGTCCACTCCAGCTGGATGCCGTCGTCGGAGAAGCCCAGATCAGCCTTGACCGGGCCGTTCATGCCGGCGCCGCGGAAGGCTTCCATCTTGCGGCCGAGGGTCGGCAGGGTGCAGGACTTAGCGACGCCCAGGTAGGAGTAGCCGTCGTTGAAAAGCATCATGTTCTTGAGTTTGCGGGGCATGGCCATGAGGGCAGCTCTCCAGAAGGCGCCCCAGGGGGCGCCGGATGTTCAGGGTGGGGATCAGGCGTTGACGCGGCTGGCGAAGTCGACCAAGAAGCGGTCGGTGATGCGCTGGCGCAGGGTCAGGTCTTCCAGGGGCGGGACGGGGGTGTAGTCGTAGTCCAGGAAGAGCTTGCCGGCCTTGAGCGTCTCCTTCTCGTTGGCGTCGGCGTCGTACCAGCACTCGCCGCCGAGCAGGTAGCCCTGGCGGGTCAGCTCGCGGAATTTGGCGTTGATGCCCTCGACGATGTCGCGCACCAGGCTCGGGTGCATCGGGCGGTCATTGGCCCAGAAATGCGCCTCGGCCATGGTGTCGGCCAGCACCTGGGCGGTGCGGGTGTAGTTCTCGAAGGCGAAGAGCGGATCCTCGCTGGTGGTGCGCGAGCCCCAGAAGCGATAGCCGTCGTGGTTGATCAGCGTGGTGACCTCGTTGCCGTTGAGGTAGTCGCTGTCGGTTGCGGTGTTCTGCAGATCCCAGAAGACGTCCTTGCTGATCCCGGTCACGCCGTCCACGGCCACGTTGGACAGGGTCTTATGCCAGCCGGTGCTCTGGTCCAGCTGGGCGCGCAGGCCCAGGGCCCGGGCGGTGGCATTGGCAGTGACGGTGGCGTTCTGGACGGTGGACCAGGCCAGGAAGTCCGGCCAGTGCAGCATGAGCTCGCGGGCGCCGAACTGGTTGCGGTAGGCGACGGCCTCTTCCTTGGTGGCGCAGCCGTAGCAGCTCGCATAGACGAAGCCGCGTAGCTGCTTGGCGATGGCGACCATGGCGGTGGTAACGGCCTGGGTGTCGAGCCCGGGCACGCCCAGGATGCGCGGCGTGACGCCGAGCTGGGCCTTGGCCGCAAGCAGGGCCTTCATGCCGGTGTAACGGCCCGCGGCCACGCCGCCGATGATGTTGCTCTGCAGCTCGGCCGCACTTGCGCCATCGGCCACGCGCACTGCTACTACAACGGGCTTGGACTGATCGGCGATCGCCTGCAGCGATGCGGCCAAGGTGCCCTTGGTGCCAGCCTTGTCGACGGCGCCCTGGACGTTGGTCAGCAGTACGGGGGTGTTGAGCGGGAAGGCGGTGGCATCGGCATCACTGCCGGTGCAGACCATGCCGATGACGGCGGTGGAAACGGTGGAGATGGAGCGGGTGCCCTGATTGATCTCGAGGACACGCACGCCGTGATGGTAGTCAGCCATGAGGGGTTGCCTGCGCAGGTGGGTAGGTGACGCTGCACAGGCTGGCGGATCCGCGCGCGCGGGTCGCGGGGCGGGAGTTGTAGCAGGGCCCGCTACAAAATACCGACCGCCATCAGGCGGCCGGAGTGGTTTCCTGGTAGCCCTGGGCCGTCAGGTAGCCGTTGGTGGCGGCTGGATCCGGGCTTGCTGGCCAGTCAGTTTCCGCCGGGACCGCGCCGACTGTGTCGACCCGGTTGAGTAGCACGCGGTAGGTCTTCCAGGACTTGAGCGCCTTGGTCTCGGCCTCGGTGGCGATCTCCAGGTCCACGGCGTCTTGTAGCGCGTTGACCTGGTTGCTGGCGTATTGCAGCAGCAGGGCGCGTTTGCGAATGGCGGCATCCTTCAGTGCGGCTAGCTGCGCGGCCTCGTCAAGTTCCCAGTGGTCGTCCTGCCAGGTGTCGTAATCGGTCGCGGGGGCAATGGTCGTGTAGTCGGTCGGTAGCGGGCCAAGAAGCACCCAGGTGCGAGGCTCGCCCGTGGCGGTGTGGTAGACGGCTGCACCACGGTGGTCTTCGACAAGCTCCCAGCTGCCGTTCAGGCGTACCGCAGCCATGCCTTCGATACTCGCCGGCGGCGCTTCCAGGTAGCCATAGGCTGGGAGCAACCAGACTCCTTCTTCGAGGGGGCTGGGATCGGCCTGAGTGCTGCCGATCCATTCACCGGTAACGGGGTCCGCCGTATAGACAGTGGGCGCGAGTTGCCCTTGCCACCAGGGCGCTGGCGTTGATTCGATGACCTGGAGCTCATCCATCTGATCGAGGGGCTGGATGTCGTCTTGCATGGTCGAAGTCCTCAGAACTTGATGCAGGCCAGCAGCGCGACGTTGCGCGGCCGGGCTTCGTTGCCACCGGAAGAGGCGACAGTGACGGTGTGGATGTGGTCGCCGGCCGTGCTGGTTCCCAGCGTTGCATCGGGCGAGTAATACGCCTCATCACCAAAGACGGCGTTGCCATCCCCAGCCGGGGCGCGATCCTGACGAAGCGTCAAGGTGTGCTGGTGAGCACCTGCTGTAGACGTAGTCGCAGTGTGGTTGTGGCTCAGGTTCTGGCTCGCCTGGGCGCTTCCTAGCGTCCGGCTGCTATCGACACCGCGCCCATCGTCCCAGCCACGCAAGAACTCGCCGCGCAGGTCGGGCAGGTTGAAGGTGCTGGAGCCGTCGCCAGTGCCGAAGGTGGTACCGATCACCGCGAACAAGGCAGCGTAAGTAGTACGCGAGACCGCGGCGCCATTGGCTTTCAAAAAGCCGGCCGGAGGCGAGTTGACCGGGAAGAGGACCACTTCGCCGGTACGCGTGCCTGCGGCGTCCTGGACGAAGGCTGCTGTCGCCAATTGGGTCGAGGTGGTCCCCCGCGCAGCCGTGGGTGCGGTTGGCGTGCCGGTAAAAGTCGGCGAATCGAGGAAGCCGACTTCCCGCCAGGCAGTCCAGTCACCGGCGGAAAATTTGCTCCGAACGAACATGCGCGGAGAGGTACCGGCAGTGGATACGAATAGCTGTGAAAACGAGCTGGAGTCGTAGTTTTCCTGGATCAGCACCCCCGAGGTTCCGATCGGAATATTCGATGCCGTGTAGGGCATGCGGTACATGCCAGAAACCGTGATGGCACTCGCGTCGGTCGAGGTCGGGGCCTGTGCCGTACCCACGCCGAAAGCAGCCAAGGCGGCTTGCACGAACGCCGTGGTGGCGATGCTGGTGTCATTGTCGCCGACAGCCGGCGTAGGCGCCGTGGGGTTGCCAGTGAAAGCAGGCGAATCGAGCCCGCCAAATTCGCGCCAAGCAGTCCAGGCGCCGTTGTTATTGGTACGCCAGAAGACCCGATTAGAAACCGATGCCGTGGTCGCTGCGGTGATATAGATCTGAGCTGCGTAAGTGCTCAGGTTGTAACGCAGATTGATGATGCAGCCCGCGGACGCTACCGGGATGTTCGGTACATCCACTGTGGCGACGCGATAAATCCCAGTCGCTTGGTAGGCGTCGATGTCGGTCAACGTAGGCAGCTGCGATGTGCCTACGCCAAAAGCCTGTATAGCGGCTTGCACGAAGGCGGTCGTGGCGATACTGGTGTCGTTGTCGCCTACGGCAGCCGTCGGCGCCGTGGGGTTGCCGGTAAAGGCGGGGGAATCCAGCGGCGTCACCTCGCGCCAAGCGCTCCAGTTGCCGCCGGCCGAGGCGCGCCAGTAGAGCTTGGCATTCACGGTGGTGCTGGTCAGGGTGCATGCCAGCTGCAGCTGGCCACCGACGTTGAACTGGATGTTCAGCAAGATCCCATTGGCAGCTGCTGGAACGTTAGCAGCGGTGCTTAGGTATCGGCTGATGCCATTCAGCGCGACGGCGTTCAGGTCGGTCACCATCGGCGCTGTGTTACTCCCCAGACCGAAGACAGCCATCGCCTTCTGGACGAAGTCGGTCGTGGCCAACTGAGTAGTGGCGGTGCCATCGGCAGCCGTCGGTGCCGTGGGAGTGCCGGTCAGAGTCGGTGATGCCAAGTTGGCCTTGAGGCCAAGCGCGGTGGCGATGTCGGTCGCGAAGTTGGGGTTGTTGCCCAAGGCGGCTGCCAGCTCGTTGAGCTGGTTGAGGGCTTCAGGCGAGCCATTGACCAGTGCCGCCAGCGCAGCTTGCACGAAGGCCGTCGTGGCCAGCTGTTCGGTGTTGCTACCCGCGGCTGGCGTGGGGGCCTTGGGGGTACCGGTCAGCGTCGGCGAATCCAGCGGCGCCTTAGTGCTGTCGGCGACGACGATGTTTCCGGTGCCGTCGAAGGGCACGCCATTGATCGTCCGGGCGGTGGCTAGCTTGGTAGCACTCGCCGCCAGGCCGGTGCTGTTGCCGGTACCGCCATTGGCGATCGGCGTGATGGTCGAACCCGCCGTTGCGCGGCCTTTGCCATCGACCGTGAGACTGCCATAGGTACCGGCGGCGATGCCGGTAGAGGCCAGGGTCACGTTGATGGTGGCGTTGGCCGAGCCGTCGAAGTTAGCCGAGCCGCTGGCATCGCCCGTCAGGCTGATCGCCCGCGCGGTGGCCAGCTTGACGGCCAGCGCCGCGTTGCGGGTGCCATTGAGCAAGGCGTCCACCAGGCCCTTGAGGTACTTGGTGCGGTTGGCCAGCTGCTGGCCCTGGCGGTTGGAGAGCCCATCGGGGCCGCCGACTACCGGATCGATTTTCTCGATCTGGTAGACGCCATCCTCCCACTGCTCTTTTTCGGTGAGGTTCGTCATCAAGCGACTCCGTAGGTGAAGGTCCCGTCGTAACGGAAGGTGCCGCTGTGATCGTTGAGCGCAGCGGTGAAGTTGAGGGCAATGAGCTCGCAGCGCGCCGGGGCGACGTCGGCGAGGGTTTGGCGGATCCGCGCGGCCTGGGCCACGCTGATGGGCTGGGTGACGTACACGCTGTACTTGGCCCAGTGCTCGTCATGGCCATAGAAGCGGTCGCCGTTGTAGGTGCGGCTGGCGTCGTAGAGGCCACCGGTAGCGCCCTCGATGAGGGTGAAAGCCTCGGAGCCGAGCAGGTTGGTCAGGGCGCGGCGGACGGCGCCGCGGGTGCCCTTGTGGCGGTGGACGGTGACGGAATCCGCGATGATCTGGCGCTTGGCGTCCTCGCCCCAGTTGACGTCCCAGTCATCGACCGAAACCGCCCAGGCCAGCCAGGGCAGCACCGCGGCCGGGCACTTCCAGGGGTTCCACAGATCGCGGATCGGGACTGGCAGCGCATCGAGGCCGGCGCCGCTGGCAGCGATCGCACGCTCCAGGGGCAGGCTGTTGGGTGGCAGCAGGACGCTACTCATCGGTGCCGCCCTGGGTCAGGGTGATGCCGGTGCAGTAGGCGGCCTGGTGCTGGGCGACCTCGAGGTCGGTGGCCGGGCTGGTCAGGATGACGTTCTGCACCCCGCTCTGATGCAGCGCGGCGAACAGGCCCGAGCGGGAGACGTCCTGGCCCATGGCATGGCGCTCGGCCACGTAGGCCTTCGCCTTGGCCAGGGCGGCGGCTTCCACGACCGCCATGTCCGGGCCACTGTAGAAGACCAGGGTGGCAGCCACCTGGTAGGGCAGGATCTCGGCGGCGACCACTTCGACGGTGTCGCAGAGCGGCCGGACGTCTTCGTCGTTGAGCGCCGCGGTCACGGTGGCCAGCAGCGCGGCGCTCGGCGTGCCGTCGCCTTCGGTGCTCAGGGCCACGACCCGCACGGTGCCCTGGATGGGGCGCAGGATGGCCACGTCCTTGACCTGGGCCGAGGCGGACAGCGCGTGATAGCGGTAGGCGTTGCGTGGGCCGGCGGTGGTGAAGCCTTCCAGGGCGAGCTGGGTCCGGTACCGCAGGCGATCGTCTGTCTCATAGACGGCGGGGATGGCCGGGGTGACGCGGGTGTCGGCCGGCGTCACCAGCAAGCGCTGGACGCCGTACCAGGCGGCAACGTTCTCTAGGTCCGCACCAGTGGCGTAGGCCAGCATCACGGCCTTGGCGCCGTCGTTGATGCGCTGGCGGAGGATGAGCTCGCGGTAGGTGTTCTCCTGGAGCAGCTTGTTCAGCGGCTGGGACTCCAGTTCCAGGCGCGCGGCAATGTCGGCCTGCTCGGCAATCGGGTACAGGCTGACCAGGCGGGCCTTGCGTGCGGCCAGCAGGGTCTCGAAGTCCAGGGACTCGACGACGTCGGGCAGTGGCAAGAGGGAAAGGTCGATCATGCGAGGCCTCCAAAGACCAAGGGGGCGCGTAGGCTGACGGCGGCGTTGGTGACGGTGCTGTAGCCCTCCAGGTCGACGAAGGCCTGGCCCGGGGCATCGCCCAGGGTGAGCGCGATGCGGGTGAGGTTGAGCCGCGGCTCCCAGCGCATGAGGGCGATCACGGCCACGGCCTTGGCCTGCAGGGCGGTGGCGTCGTTGAACGGCTGATCGATCAGGCCGAAGAGGTCGCAGCCATAGGCGCGGCGCATCACGCGGGTGCCGATCGGCGTGGTGAGGATGTCGGCGACCGACTGCTGGAGCTCCTCGAGCTCGGTGACGGCCAGGCCCGTTGCGCGGCTCATCATGGCGTGGGCGCTCCGGTCTTCGCGTTGCCGGACTGGACGCCGCCGTGCGGGTGCTTGACCAGGCTGATGCCGGCGGCGACGACGTCGCGGGTCACGGTCACCAGGCCGTCGATGTCGACGTCGCCCTGCAGCTTGAAACCGCCCGGGGCGACGATCTCGACCCGGCCGCCGGCGGGCAGGGTGGCCAGCAGCTGGTGGGCTTCTCTGTCGTACTCGACGACGGCGCCG